>JAMONY010000037.1 GCA_027066325.1 Helicobacteraceae bacterium
CTAAGTTCTACCATGTCCCAATGATACATAATGATCAGGGCAAAAAGCTATCAAAACGCGACGGAGCTACTGATGTTATGAGCTATAAGCAGATGGGATATCTTCCAGAAGCTCTGCTCAATTTTCTCATTAGATTAGGCTGGAGTAGTGGAGATACGGAGATATTTTCTAAAGAGCAGATGCTCTCTTTGTTCAACCCTTCAGATATAAATAAATCTGCCTCAATTTACAATAGTGACAAACTAGACTGGCTCAATGCTCACTACATAAAAAGTAGTCCACACAGCAGGCTAGTCTCTCTGCTACAAGATGATTTTAATCTCACACTAGAGCCATCTAGTGAGCTATTAGATGCTCTTCAGGAGCGCTCTAAAACTATCAAAGAGCTATCTGAATCTATACAAGAGATCTACACTACACCTACAGAGTTTGATGCAAAAGCGATTAAAAAGGCGATCAAGAGTGACTCTAAAGAGATCTTATTGGCATTTAAAGATGAGCTAAATAGTACCTCTACACTAGACTGTGCAGACTCATACCATAAGATTATTGAGAAGATTGTAGAGTCTAAAGGCATAGGTTTTGGTAAGATTGGTATGCCGCTTAGAGTTGCGCTTATGGGCAAGCTTAGTGGAGTTGGTGTAGATGTTATCATGTCTGCTATACAAAAAGAGGAGACGATTAAGAGAGTTGACGCACTTATCTCACACATAGACAATTGAGCTACTCTTAAAAGTTTAGCTATTTAACCTATTTTGATATAATGCATCACTATGATAAACTTAAAAGAGTCTCAATACTATATCAATCGTGAGCTATCTTGGTTACAGTTCAATACGCGCGTACTCAAACAGGCGCAACGAACTACTCTACCGCTACTTGAGAGACTAAAATTTCTAGCTATTTACGGCACCAATCTTGATGAGTTCTACATGATCCGTGTTGCTGGTTTAAAAAAGTTATTTGAAGCTGGCGTTGTGGTTGTTGGGGCAGATAGACTCACACCTCTACAGCAGTTGCGCCACATCAGAAGCTATCTTCATCAAGAGCTACAAGTTGTTGAGCACACACTAGATGAGATCTTAAAAGAGCTTGAAAAAGAGGGTGTTACTATAAAGCACTACAATCAGGTGAGCAATAAAGACAAAAGCTTTCTAAATAAGTTTTTTTATGAGCAGATCTATCCGGTCATAGTGCCAATAGCCATAGATGCAACCCACCCATTTCCACACCTAAACAACCTAAGTTTTGGTCTTGTAGTACAGCTTCAAGATACAGATGATGAGTCTGTGCAACACTATGGGCTTGTACGCATTCCAAGAATACTACCACGATATGTTGAGCTTAGTAGCAGTACATATGTGCCTATAGGCAGTGTTGTTGTTCAGCATATAGAGGAGCTATTTCCAGGATACAGTCTGATCAGATACACTCCTTTTAGAGTTACACGAAATGCTGACATGACCATCGAAGAGGAGGAGGCAGATGACTTCTTGGAGATGCTAGAAGAGGGTTTAAGGTTGCGCAAAAAAGGTGAGCTCGTAAGGCTAGAGATAGGCATAAATGCTGATGATGATCTCATAGACTTTTTTAATCGCCACACCAATATCTACAAAGATGACATATATCGTTTTCGCACAACACTCAATCTAGGTAGCTTATGGCAGATAGTCAACAACAAAGATCTCGCACGACTTCAAGTAGAGCAGCATAAACCTCGTACCCTCTTGCCACTTACAACATCTACACAGATATACCCAACACTAGACAAGCAAGATATCTTAATGTTTCACCCTTATGAGAGTTTTGAGCCTATCGTCAAACTTACCAAAGATGCCTCTATAGATCCAGCTGTTGTATCGATCCGTATGACGCTATATAGAAGTGGAAAAGATTCACCAATTGTAAAAGCGCTAATCCATGCTGCTGAGAGTGGAAAACAGGTCACCGTTATGGTTGAGTTAAAAGCTAGGTTTGATGAAGAGAATAATCTATTATGGGCAAAGTCACTAGAGAGCGCGGGTGCACATGTGATATACGGCATACCAGGCTTTAAAGTGCACGCAAAAGCTCTTCTAATTACCAAAAAATCAGATGGAAAGCTTAAACAGTACGCTCACCTAGGTACAGGCAACTATAGCCCACTCAATGCCAAAATCTATACAGATGCCTCACTCCTGACCTCCGATACTAAGATCACACAAGATCTAACACGCTTTTTCAACTTTTTAAGTGGATTTAGTAAAAAAGGGAAATTGGCACATCTATACATGTCACCCGCACAGATAAAGCCCAAAATCCTCTCGCTTATTAGCCAAGAGGCTGCAAAAGGCTCCAAAGGTCATATCATCGCCAAGATGAATGCTCTCATAGATGAAGATGTAATCCGTGCGCTCTATAGAGCCTCAAGCTCTGGTGTCAAGATAGAGCTTATAGTTCGTGGAATGTGTGCACTTAAGCCTGGCTTAGAGGGTGTGAGTGAAAATATTAAAGTGATCTCTATTGTTGGAAAATATCTAGAGCATGCTAGAGTCTTCTACTTCAAAAATAGCAACCCAAACATCTACATATCAAGCGCAGATTGGATGACACGAAATCTAATCAGACGCATAGAGCTCTTAACACCAATTAATGATGAGAGCGCAAGTGATAAACTACTAGAGATACTAAAGCTACAGCTAGCAGATGATACATTAGCTTATGAACTGCAGAGCGATGGAAACTACATAAAAGCAGCAACCAATAGTGAGATAAACTCTCAAGAACTACTCGAAAATCATGTCAAAAAGATATATAGATCACAAAAAAGTAAAACGCCAAGCTATGCTCAAAAACTTACAAAAAGGCTACAGAGAAATGATACACAGCTTTCAAAACAGAACCCCACAGATAGATCCAAGTAGCTATATTGCGCCAAGTGCGGATGTCATAGGTGATGCTACCATAGGAGCGGATTGCTCTATCTGGTTTGGCACTGTTATTCGTGCAGATGTACACTACATAAAGATTGGCAATCGAACAAGCATACAAGATCTCTCAATGGTACATGTCACACACCACAAACTAGATGATAGAAGCGATGGTCACCCAACCATTATCGGAGATGATGTTACTGTAGGACATAGAGTTATGCTTCATGGCTGCACTATAAAAAATGCATGTCTAATTGGCATGAGCGCCACCATACTAGATGGAGCAGTGATAGGTGAAGAGTCCATCGTTGGTGCGGGTGCACTTGTCACTAAAAATAAGGTCTTCCCTCCACGCTCACTGATACTAGGTTCACCTGCAAAATTTGTACGCGAACTAACATCTGATGAGATAGCAGAACTTTATGGATCTGCTTCAAGATATGTGAGGTTTAAAGATGAGTACCACAATAGCTAAAAAATTCTCGCTAAAAGACGAGCTTTTCAATGAGACAAAAGTGTCCCAAATAGCCCTTGAGATAAAAAGAGCACATGGGTCATTTGATACAGATAAATTCTGCTATGATACGGTCTCAAAATTTGCAAACCTTGAGCTAAAAGAGCGCATAACACACATAGCCAACATGCTATCTTTACATCTACCATCTGAGTATACAAAAGCGATAGCCATCATACTAGATGCCCTGCCACCAGAGCTAGACAACAATCTAAGTGATGATGATTTTGGAGAGTTTATCTATGCATCTTATGGAGAATTTGTTGCTCTTTATGGGTGTAGCAAAGAGTATCTGCAGTTATCTCTAAGTGCACTCAAAGAGATCACTAGACGCTTCTCTATGGAGTATGCCACACGGGTATTTATCAATGAGTTTCCAGATGAGACCATGCAGATGTTGCTTGAGTGCTCACTATCACAATCTTACCATCAAAGAAGGCTCTCAAGTGAGTCTACGCGCCCAAAACTTCCATGGGGCTGTAAGATTAATCTAGAGCAGACAAAAAGCATCGCTATACTTGATAATCTATATTGTGATAAGACGCGTTTTGTCACAAGATCTGTAGCAAACCACTTAAATGATATATCAAAAATAGACTCTAACTTGGTGCTTAAAACTCTACAGAGATGGCAAGGCAGTGCTCTATGCTCACAAACAGAGATGGAGTTTATCACAAATCACTCACTACGCACCCTAATCAAACAAGGTGACAAAGAGACACTTGAGTTTTTAGGCTACTCATGTGATCCATCCATAGAGCTAGCTGATCTAGCTCTTCACAAAACTGAGATTAAAGTTCCCGATGTAGTTGAGTTTAGCTTTACTATTAGAGCCAAAAAGAGACAAAAACTGATCATAGACTACATACTACACTACCAGACCAAAAGAGGCAAACTCACTCCAAAAGTACACAAGCTCAAAAAGCTCGAACTCAAGAGTGGCGAAAAGATAAACATAACCAAAAAACACCCACTAAAAGCCAACATGAGCACAAGAAAGCTCTACTGTGGTGAACACAAAATAGAGCTACAGATCAACTCTAAAACATACGGCTTACAAAGTTTTAATATTACAATATGAAGGATACAGATGCAGAGTAGAAAACTACATATTATATCACTAGGGTGTAGCAAAAATCTTGTAGATAGTGAAGTGATGCTAGCAAGACTACCAGAATATGAGATTAGTGATGATGCTAGTGAAGCTGATGTGATCATAGTCAACAGTTGTGGCTTTATAGATGCTGCCAAACAAGAGTCGCTACAGAGTGTGATGGGTGCTGATAGTGTGCGCAAAGAGGACTCTGTGCTTGTAATGGCTGGGTGTATGAGTGAACGATACAAAGAGCAGCTACAGCAAGAGCTTAGTGAAGTTGATCTCTTTACTGGCGTGGGTGATTATGAGCGTATTGATGAGCTAATACGCAAAAAACAGAGCCGCTTTAGTGATGAGGTCTATCTTATAGATGGCGCTACTAGAGTCATAACAGGCTCAAGTTATCACGCCTATATCAAGATATCAGAAGGGTGCAATCAGAGCTGCTCATTTTGTGCCATACCCTCTTTTAAGGGTAAGCTAAACTCAAGAAGCCTAGATAGCATAGCTCAAGAGGTCAAAGACTTAGTTCGTAGAGGCTACTATGATTTTAGCTTTATATCTCAAGATAGTAGCTCCTATCTTAGAGATAGAGGCACTACTGATGGTCTCATCGATCTCATAGAGACCATAGAGAAGATAGATGGCGTAAAGAGTGCTAGAATTTTATACCTATACCCCACAACAACATCTATAAAACTACTTGAGCGCATAGCCTCATCAGAGCTTTTTGCAAACTACTTTGATATACCTTTGCAACATACAAACAACAACATGTTGCGTCTTATGAAGAGAGGCATAAGTGCCAAAGAGACACTAAAACTTCTAGAGTTTATGAAGAGTTTACCAGATGCTTTTATCCGTACCAGTTTTATAGTTGGGCACCCAAAAGAGAGTGATGAGATATTTTTACAGATGTGTAAAGATGTGGCAGAGTTTGGTTTTGATCGCATCAATGTTTTTGCCTACTCTGATGAGGAGGATACGGGTGCGTTTATGATGGATCAGAAGGTAGCATCAGATGTGATAGAGAGCAGAGTAGAACAGCTAGCCCAGATAGCCGAAGAGTCCAAGCTGATCTCACTACAAAAAGAGCTACACAAAGAGGTAGTAGTTGTAGTTGATGGGGCAAGTGATGAGCATGAGTATCTCTTGAGTGCAAGAGATGTAACAACAGCACCAGAGATAGATGGTGAGATACTCATAAACGATAAAGAGTTCGATAGTGAGATAGAGTTTGGCAAAAGATATAGAGCGCGCATAACTCAAGTAGCTGGTGAAGTCGTAACTGCTACGCTACTAGAAGATGCTTAACACAACAGCGATTGCACAACTGCGAGGCTCTAAAAATCTACTAGCATACTCAGCGGGCTCAGACTCAAGTGCACTTTTTGCAATGCTGCTAGATGAAGAGATAGAGTTTGACATAGCACATGTAAATTATAATACAAGAGCATCTAGTGCAGATGAGTATCATCACGCTAAAGAGCTTGCTACAAAATATGGCAAGATCTGCCACACGCTAGAGTCTAAAAAGATAGAGAAAAATTTTGAGAAAAATGCTAGAGATATTCGCTACACTTTTTTTGAGAAGATAATACAAGAGCATCACTACAAAAATCTCATAACAGCCCATCAGCTAGATGATAGACTAGAGTGGCTACTGATGCAGCTCTGTAGAGGTGTGGGGGCAGTTGAGCTTAGTAGCATGAGAGCTGTGCAACATAGAGAGCAATATGCAGTTGTGCGACCCCTACTAGAGTGCTCAAAAAGTGAAGTTTTACACTATCTATCTTCTAAACAAATTTGCTATTTTGAAGATGAGAGCAATAGCAACACTCGCTTTAAGCGCAACTGGTTTAGAGAGCATATATCCTCTAAGCTTATGAGCAGATATAGCGCCAATATATTAAAAAGCTTTAGACTTCTAGAGCAAGATAGCAAAGCTCTTTTAGATGCAAACTTAGAGTACCAAGTAGTGCGTGATGCTATCATCATCAAGCCTCACCATAATCAACGCGCCACCATCTCTCTTATAGATAGTTGGCTAAAATCTATCGGGATTAAGATGAGCTATAGTGAGAGAGAGCTACTAAAAACCTCAACTGATGTAGCGATAGGTAGAGAGTATACCTACAGCTCATCTTCAGACCTCATCGTGGTAGCTCCTCTGCAAAAAGCTACTATGCCAAAAGAGTTCAAAGAGCTCTGTAGAAGATCAAATATAGGCAAAAGCTCAAGACCATGGCTCTACAATAATCGTGACATACTCCATGAAGTTATCGCTTTTTTACCCAAGCAAAAGAGCAAGATGTAAGATCAAATATATAGATTTATATATGTTATAATCACATTATGAAATCTATCAAACACATTAACAACGCCATTTCTGAACTCGATCTTGATGTTCAAGATATATTGTCCAATACCCATCTTAATCTAACTGAAAAAGATAATCATATGCTACCACTACTGCTACAAAAAAAAGTTCTACAGCAGACACTAGAAGATCTAGAGTATCTTCGCTCAAACCCACCAGCTAAAAATCAGGCTTGTGGCATATCAAAATATAGAGAGCTATAGTCTAAAACACTATCAATCAGTTATTAAAGTGATATCAACTGCTCCAGCTCAGAGAAGACAAGTGCCCTCTTAGAGTCATCTTGACTCAAAGCTTGCTCACACACTTGGGCTAAACTTAGATCAACCTCTGTATCAATACTACTCAATCTTTGCAACTTCTCATGCTTAACTCTAGGGGCATATCCGTCATAAGCACTGTATGGATCCTGTTTAACTAGAGCATAATAGAGCCTACGACCAAGCTCAAACACCTCATACTCTTCATTTTTACCTGTCTTGGCTTTAAGTGAAAATCCAAAATCTATATCGATGTTCTTAACTCTTAAATAGGCTCCAAGCTTCATCATAAAGCCAATTTTTGCATTACTAAACTGAGAAAGTACTCTGTCATAAAACTGCTCAAAACTCTCACTTTGCGTTTTGTGTTTTTTATATTCATACATTAATGTTTCTACATAGTACCTAGCATAACGCAGCGGTGCAGACTTTATGACTGTATGCCCTTCTACACCTTCACTCACGAGTTTACCACCAAGGTAAATATGTACACCACTCTCGTTCTCACCGTTAACTTTGGCTTTACAACCCTCAAAACCTATATCGCCAAGACCATGGATACCACACCCTTTGACACAAGCTGACCAGTACATCCGTACCCGCCCATGCTCAAGTGGAACCACACTGTCTAAATACTTTGCCATCTCAATAGCATCATTTTTATTCTCGATAACACCAAAAGGGCAGTGCTGGGTTCCAGCACATGCTATAAGGTGGTTTAAGTATGGTGTGTTCAGACTTTTATAGGTATTGAAAAACTCATCATAAAGCAGTTTCTCTACATCTTTAACACCCATAATGTAAAAACTCTGCTCCATATCCAAACGGAGTTCCCCATTTCCATGCTCTTCACTCAGCTTTGCAGCTTCTATGAGTGCAGAACCGCTGAAAATTCCAGAAGGTACTACAACATGCACAGCAAAACTTCCATCACGAAGCTGCACCTTTCCATGGTCTGGATCACTAAAGTCAATCTTGCTCATGGTCTCACCAGCATCTAAAAACTCAATACCTGCATCTTTTCTGATCGCAGCAGAAAACTCCTCTATACCTACTGCTTCTATAAGAAAATGAAGTCTATTTTTATTTCTATTATCACGAAATCCATACTCTTTAAATATACTCACCGTAGAAGTAAAAGCAGCTAAGACCTCATCTTCATTTCTCAAAAAGATATTGGCATTTTTTCCAACAACTCCAACTTTTCCGCCCAGATAAAGGTTGTAACCAAACAGACCATCTTTTTGTGCCAAAACAAAAGAGGCGTCATGACAAAAGGCATTACATCTATTTGATATTGATCCCGTAATGGCTGTGTTAAACTTTCTTGGCAGAGTTGATATCCACTCCTGCTTATATAAAAAAAGCTCTTGAAGCTTTAGCAATATACCATGTGATGGTAGCACATTATCATAAGCCATCTCATCAAGCGGATCACACATGATAGAGCGTATATTGTCCATGCCTGTCTGATACCCATCAATCCCTACAGCTTCGAGTCTTTTTATGATCGTAGGCAAATCCTCTATGTGAAGGTAACGCAATTCACACTGTTGTCTTGTCGTAAGGTCGATATAGTCCTCTCCAAACTCTTTGGCACACTCTCCAATCACTCTTGCCTGTGCAGCACTCAAGTATCCGCCAGATGTTCTTAATTTAAGCATAAAACGCTCAGGAGTTGCAGGTCTGTCATAGATCCCAAAACATTTTAAAAAATAAGACTTATCTTCATCAGGTATAGAAGCATAACCATTTTTTGCATACTCTTCCAACTTTTCATACGCTTCTTGAGCAGTTTTAAGCTCTTTAACTTTTTCTATTTTATTGGTTTTTTTGCTTCTAGCTTCATAAGCTTTTTGTAGTACTTGCATGTTTTCTCTCTTTAGTTTCAACTTTGACACCTTCATTAAGCACCTTACAATGTGCAATCGCTCCGCTTATCTCTTGTTCTTCCAAAGTCAGACCTTCCGGAACTGCTTCTGAGTGAAGCTGTATGGCAGTTTGTTTAAAGTTTGGCTCACCGGACTTTGGACAAAAACTCTCATTTGTCAAAGTGTTTACAAGCTGTTCATTGAAGTGAAATGGCACAAAAACTGTTCCAGGGCGTACACTTCCAGTCACTCTCACTACGACATCTTTTACGTGTCCTCTTGGTGATGAGAGATCCATACGATCACCACTTTTTACTTTGAGCTTTGCCGCATCTTGAGGACTTACATCGACCCATGCTTCAGGAGCAAGGTTGTCGAGTATATCTATAGAGCGTGTCTTTGTTCGTGTATGCCACTGCTCAACCGTACGACCTGTGTTTAAAATAACCGGAAACTCAGAAGATACAGGCTCAGCCATAGGATGCCACTCTAAACACAACAGATTTGCTTTTTTATCTTTGGTACGAAATGGTATATCTTTTGTATAAAGTCTTTTACTTCCTTGTGGAAACTGCTCGTTACAAGGCCACTGAATACCACCGAGTTCTTCGATAAGCTCATAACTCATACCACTGTAGTCACACAACTGCCCCTTACTTACCTTTTTCCACTCAAGAAATGCATCTGCAGGTGACTTCCACTCAGAGAACAGCAACTCATTGACACCATAAAAGTACTTACTAAACTCTACAACAATATCAAAATCACTTTTTGCATCACCAACAGGTTCCACAGCCTTGTTCGCACGATTACAACGGCGTTCAGAGTTAGTGTAAACACCCTCTTTCTCACCCCATGTAGCTGCTGCAAAAACGACATCAGCTATTTGTGCGGTATCACCCAAAAAGGCATCTTGAACCACAAGCAGGTCAAGTTTTGCAAAAGTACGTCTGAGTTTTTCCTGATTTACAAAGCTCACCAATGGGTTTGTCGCAACGATCC
>JAMONY010000038.1 GCA_027066325.1 Helicobacteraceae bacterium
ATAGAAAACGACTCTCATCTGCTTTAGTTTTTATGCCTTGTTGCACAAGAGCTTTTGCTTGGTTGTAAAATGCCTCTTTTGTCTGCAGATCTTTTTTTCTCACTCTTATAGCCTCTTGCTGTAAGATCATAAGAGAGTAGAGAGATTTTACACGATATGTTAAAAGCTTTTTTGCATCTTCTAAAGAGAGTTTAGAGATATCTTCATCTACTTTTGAAGCTTTAATAGTTGATGATGTTTTAGAAAAATCCCAAATCTTTTGTCTGATATTGACCCCAACACCAAAACTATCATCATCAACTGTGTGAAATGAGCCGTTGACAGGGAGTGCAAAAGTCTGCAAAGGGTTATAGTTTGCTTGTAGATTTACCTGTGGCAGATACGCAGAAAAAGATGCATCATAACTCTTTTGTGAGAGTTGAGCTTTGAGCATAAATGATCTGATATCTGGATGATTTAAGAGTGTTTTCTCAATGCTATGTTGCAGTGTGAGCTTTTGTGCAAATATGATAGTTGTTAAAAAGATACTAAGTATCAGAGCGTGTTTCATGTGTTATCCTGATGATTCAGTTTTTTAAATCATATACTTCCTAAGTGAACTAAAGGTGAACTCTGTTGTTAGTAGCGGTATGAGTATAGCAGACCGCCAAATGTATCGTACCTCTCTTGTTGATATGTGTATGGAGATTGAAGTTGATAGAAGTATGTTAGTGTGTGTGAGTTATAAAGAAGGTCCATGCCTGTATAGAAAGAGATATTTATGATGCGCTTATCTGTGGCATAGCCAGCTTTTTTTGCCTCATCGAGTATGTATGAGTAGAGTATGGTCTCAGCATTGAGTCCAGCACTAAATGAGTAGCCAAATCCATACTGCTTGTTGGATATTTGCAGTAAAGATGACTCTGTCCTTAGGTATGGGTAGTGAACATTAAAATTTTTAATGTAATTTTGACCTATGCGAAATATGCTACCAGCAAATAGAGATGTGGAGAAGTTACCTAGTTGTATGCCGTGATGATTAAACCAGTCTGCTTGATATGGAGTTGAATTTAGCTGCCAACTGATCTCTCCTTGCCTAAAAAGAGCATTGACAATAGCAGTTGTACCTAGTTGCGTATCCCATCCTTTAGCACTATCATTACCTATGATAGAGTGAAAAGCATTTTGAACCAATCCAGCTCCTGACTCTTTTCCTACAACACCAATCTCAAGTCTTGACTCAAAAAACTCTTTTGGATTCCACTCAAGCAGATATATGCTAAGAGCTAGATATCCAGCATATGGTATATCGTTATATTGTGCTTGTGAGCTCTGTGTGTTGGCTGGTGTTACGATGATTTGGCTTAAGCTTATGCCAGCATTGTAGCGTCTTGAGTTTTTGAGTGATCTAAAAGGCACAACTTCAACAAGATTAAGAATGGTGTTGCTATATGGACTAATATCTCTTGTGTGATTGCTATCAAAAGTATCATCTAGCCAGCTTATAGCTGTACCATTTGTAAAGTGTCTATCAGCTCCAGTGAAAAAATCATTGTAGATTAAAAATGAGAACTGATCAGCACTAAGTATTGAACTGTACAGAATAAGATAGAGCACTTTTGGCTGTTGCATGTAGCTACACCTTAGAGTACTCAATCAAAATTTAAAGCTCATTCCTACAAACCAAGTTTGAGTAAAAATTGCATCTTGGGTAGTAAAATTGGTCTCTATTTTACGATATCCAGCTCCTATGCCTGCGCGTTCTATGATATCTATATGTACTCTAGCCTCCATCTCCACATAGTTTTTAGCATCACCAAAAGAGATTACAGATGGTGAGTAGTAGAGGAGTGCTGAGATTCGTATCGGGATGCTACTAGATAGAGGTAGTCTGTAGCTACTCTCCATACCAAGTGGCAGAGCAAAGAAGTCATCTTCATTGACGATAGTGTGAAGTAGTTTTGCACCTAAGCCAAACGAGAACTCTCTACTGCTACCGATCTGTTGTTGGACTAAGAAGTGTACATCAAGCAAGTAGACATCATCATCAAAATCACTATGTTTAGTAGATGAGTAGAGGTATCTAGAGCCTACGATAAGACTCTCTGGATCTACATTGTGGTTAAACTGTCCGACATCAAGCTCTATTTTGGCATCTATATCATCACTATTTAAGTCTATTTTTAACTGATGCATTGCGGTTAGTGTTGTGCTTATGAGTAGTAGAGAGATAATATATCTTAACATTTTGACCCTTTTTGTATCTTCTGTATTAGAGTTGTAGTACTTTTGCCATCGACAAATTCAACAAGCCGTGTCTCACCACTAAGCTCTGAACCAACTACCTCTTTGCCAAGGTAGTCTCCACCTTTTACGAGCGTATCTGGTCGTATCATGTCTATGAGTTCTATAGGTGTAGATTGAGAAAATCCAACCACATAGTCCACAGACTCAAGAGCAGCTAAGATGTAGGCTCTATCAGCTTCTGGATTAATGGGTCTTGAGTCTCCCTTAAGAGCTTTTACAGATGCATCAGAGTTGAGCCCAACTATCAAGATGTCACCAAAACTCTTTGCCTCTTGAAGATACTTAACATGTCCTACATGTATGATATCAAAACAGCCGTTAGTAAATACTATCTGTTTGCCACGCTCTTTAGCTCTATTGACAATCTGTCTAATCTGATCAGCTGTCTTAATGTGAGATGTTGAGTCGCTTTGATGTAGAGATGCTTCATACTCCTCTATCTCATCAAATGTGGCTATAGCAGAGCCTATCTTTGCGACAACAACACCAGCTGCTAGGTTGGCAAATTTGGCGGCCTCATCTATACCTCTTTTGACTCCAAGTGCATATGCCATGGATGCTATGACGGTATCACCAGCACCTGTAACATCATACACCTCTTGAGCCGCTGTGGCAAAGATCTTTAAGCCATCATCGTATATGCCGATACCATCTTCTGAGAGAGTTATCATGGAGCACTCAAGATCACACTCATTTTGCAGCCACTGAAGGGCTCTGGTTAGTGTGGCATCATCAATAATATCTATGCCTGTTGCTTCTATAGCCTCTTTGCGATTTGGAGTTAGAAGGTATGCACCTCTATATTTTTTATAGTTAACCCCTTTGGGGTCTACTAAGACCTTGACACCTTGTTGTGATGCTGCACGGATGATACTTTGTGACAGCTCTTCACTTAGGACACCTTTACCATAGTCTGATAATACTATGATATCATACTGGTCTATGCTATTTTTGATAGCACTGTAGATATTGGTAGATGTCTGTTGGGCTATAGACTCTTTGGACTCTTTGTCGTAGCGCAGTATCTGTTGATTTGAAGCTATGATGCGACTTTTTTTACTACTTTTTCTACCTTGCTCTACTACAATCATATCGGTATCGATACCTATGCTATCTAACATCTGCTTTAGCTCTTTGCCATTATCATCATCACCTATCGCAGAGGCAACACCAACTCTAGCACCAAGCGCTACTAGATTATTTACAACATTGCCAGCCCCACCAAGCGTTCTGCTTTCACGCTCAACATCTACAACCTGTACTGGTGCTTCTGGTGATATACGCTCACTTCTACCCCACAAGTAGTGATCTATCATAAGATCACCAACCACTAAGATGTATGGCTTTGGTTTAGACCTTAGTGATGATATCAAGATGCAACCTCACTATAGTAGATACGCTTAATCTCATCTATGTAGTCAGCTATGCCATCTTCTAAGCTAAATCTAGCTCTAAATCCTAGCTCTTTTTTGGTCTGCTCGATATCTGCTTCTGTATGAAACTGGTAGCTAGTAGTAAATGGATTTGGTATATATTTACACTCAAGTGATGTGTTTAGTTTAGACTGCAGTACATCTACTATGGATTGAAAAGATCTAGCCTCCCCAGTTCCAACATTGTATATGCCGCTTGCACCATCTCTCATGCTTAGTATGTTAGCTTGAATGATATCTTCTATATATATGAAGTCTCTTTTGATCTTGTCTGAACCCTCAAATAGCTTTGGATTCTTATTTGCCAAGATCTGATGAGCAAACTGCAAAACCATAGAAGCTGTTGAGTTTTTGAAGTACTCACCTTTTCCATACACATTAAAATAGCGCAAACCAACTATCTCTAAGTTGTGCTCTTTAGCATAAGCGCTACTAAGGTTGTCCATAGCAAGCTTTGAGAAACCATAGACATTTTGCGGAGCCTCATAGCCTATACGCTGAGGTGAAGGTGCTGTGCCGTATGTGGCAGCAGATGAGGCGTAGATCATCTTTGCATTGTGAGCAGCAGCTATATGGAGTAGATCTTTATAGGCATTAACATTGGTTTTTATCATCAAGTCTTGCTCTAGAGCTGTTGTGTCTGAGATGGCAGCTTGATGAAATATGTAGTCAAATTTATACTCTCTCTCTAATCTTTGAAGTAGCTCTATGTCATTAATGTCACCACTAATTACTTCACCATTAAAGCCTATGAGATTTTTAAAGTGTCCAAAACTTTTGAGATTTTTATTGCTTAAAGTAGCACCACTTCTAAAGCAGTCTAACACTATGACATGTGCACCTTTGTGGTGTTTTTGGAAGTAGTGAGCAAGGTTTGAGCCTATGAAGCCTGCACCGCCTGTGATGAGAATTGTTACGTTTTTTAGGTCATTATCTATATATTGCATAGAGAATTTTACCATCTTATAGATAATATCACCAGCTATAAATATAGTTTTAGTATGTTATTTTTATTTAAGAGAATTAGGGATACAATGCTCCCGTAATTCAATTCTTAAGGAGAAACGATGAAAAAAATCGCTCTTACACTGCTTGTTGCAAGCGTATCACTAATGGCTGCTGATGGTGCAGCACTTTACAAAAAATGTGCTGGTTGTCACGGTGCTGATGGTAGTAAAAAAGCTCTAGGTAAGTCTATTGCTATCAATACGCTTGATGCTGCTAAAGTTGAAGAGGATCTTAAAGGCTATAAAGCTGGAACATTGAATGCTCACGGAATGGGCGCTTTAATGAAAGGTCAAGTTGCATCTTTCTCTGATGCTGACATCAAAGCAGTATCTGAATACATCGGCGGTCTCTAAGAGATTTGTCACACTACTTCGCTTAGGCGGAGTAGATACTTTAACCCCCTTTTTTGTATAATCATACCACTATTCCAACTTTAGGTATACTATGAATACATATGCACACACCAACATATCATCTAACAAGAGTAGCATAACTGTAGTGTGGATATATATATCTATAGCATATATTTTTAGCCTGTCTATTCGCTCTTTACTCTATTTTGACATCCAAGATATCGACTCATTTTGGATCAACTCACTACCAATACCTATATACTCACCAGATGCAGGACTTTATGGATATTACGCTTCACAAATACTCTCTGGTGCCTCATATCCATATGTATCAGAGTACATGCCAGGCTATTTGGTAGCTTTTGTAGTGAAGATAACATCTTTAAAGCTAGATACTGTTATGTTTGCTCTACCCATACTGCTAGCATCTCTTGTGGTTGTTCCAATTGTACTTATAGCCCATGCGCTACATCTCTCAAAGATAGCACTGCCAGCAGCTATGTTAGGTAGTATCTGTGTAAACTACTATACAAGATCTCATTTGGGCTATATGGATACAGATGTATTAAATGTTTTTCTGCCATGGTTAGCCATAGCTTTTATGGTGTTATCTATCAAAAAAGAGTCCATATCTTTTGCGTTACTCTCATCACTCTTGCTACTAGCTTTTAGAGTATGGTATCACTCATCTAGTGCAATTTTAGCAGGTATCGTTCTGGGGCTACTCATCGTTACTCTGCTTTTTTATCGTAAGTCACCAGCTGCTTATACTGTGCTTATACTTAGCGCTATTGCTATTGTGCCTATTGCGCCATATCTATCTTTTGTGGCAGCTCTTTTGGCTTCTGGGTTTTTTGTTCTTATACAGAAGAAGAGCTCATTTGGTATCAAGCCCTATATCTTAATTTTAGCTATAGGAGCTATAGGAGTGGTTGCAAGTATGGATATTGCACACTATCTAAGCAGAGCATCTGAGTATCTTAGTAAGTCAGATGAAATTGTACTAACACATGGTAGTGCTCTATTTTACTTTAGCAATGTATTGAGCAGTGTCTCAGAGGCAGTGGGGATGCCGATATATCACCTTAACCCTATCTTTGTTGCGATGGAGTTTTATGTAGCAGTTGCAGTTATGGGTTTTTTACTGCTTGTTTGGCACCATAAGGTTCTGCTAGTAGCTACTCCACTTCTGCTACTTGGTCTTTTGAGTGAGGTTGCTGGTATGCGATTTGCCATGTTTGCTTCACCGGCTCTTGCTCTTGGGTTTGTCTATCTTGCATATGTAAGCATAGACATGTTTGTTCAAAAAAGAGTGTTATCTACTCTTTTGCTCTATCTGTTCTCTTCTGTCGGTCTTGCAATAATGCTCTTAAATATCACCAAACTCAACAAAACTCTTGAGCCATTTTATTTTAAAGCAGATGAGGTTAGAGCACTTCAAGAGTTTAAAGACAGCTCACAGCCATCAGATCTTCTACTTAGCTGGTGGGATTTTGGATGGGAGACTTGGTATTATACTGGTCGCAATAACACCTTGATGGACAATGGTAGACACGGCAGTGATACATTTTTAGTTGCCAATGAGCTTCTATCTTCAAGCCAACTATTTGTTGCCAATAGCGCAAAACAAGCGGCTCTTATTAAGAGTAAAAGAGCAAAAGAGGTTATGCCTGTTATGGTTAAAAATGGTGATATTTATGAGCAATTTAAGAAGTTTGGTACTCAAGAATATCATATAGATATACCAAATAACGCCTACTATCTACTACATTTTGATATGTTTAAATTTTTACCAACTATCATACATATAGCAGATAAAAATCCAAATAACGGCAACATAGTTAGAGAGCGAGAGTTCTATATGTCGACATTGAGTAGGCCATACTCACCACAAGATCCTGTTGTAAAAGGTAGCACTTTTGAGTTAGACCTGAGAGATGGTACGATCTCATCTAATGATGGCGTATCTGCTAGAGTCAATAGTGTATTTATAACAGAAAATGGCAATATCACAGCAGCAACAAGTTATGATAAGCGTTCACCATATTTTATGATTATATACAATAACAATATAGCATTTTATATGGATGGCTCAGTTTTTTACAGTTTTCTCATCCAAGCACTCTTGCTTGATCAGTACGATAAAAATAAATTTGAGTTGATATCAAAAAGTCCTTTAATAAAGATACTAAAAGTCAAATAAGATAGAGTCTATAAACTCTCTATAGCCTCATATGTTACTTGAAAAATATACTTTAACTGCTCTTTTGTTATAGTGTAAGGTGGTAGAAAATAGATAGTATGTCCTAGTGGTCTTAGAAGTACACCTTTATCAAGCGCATATCTGTGTATCTCAACTCCTACACGCCTATTGGTATCAAACCCCATCAGATCAACTGCTGCTATCATGCCTTGTGATCTTGTACTTTTAACCTCTTTGAGCTTATTGAATACCAACACCTCTTTGGCTAAAAAATCTGCCATCTCTAAATTGTTCTCTATCACATTATCAGATTCAAAGATATCAAGAGTAGCGTTAGCAGCGGCACATGCAAGAGCGTTGCCAGTGTAGCTATGTGAGTGTAAAAAAGCTTTATGTTCGCTATACTCACAATAGAAAGCATCATATATCTTATCTGTTGTTAGCACAATAGATAGGGGCAGATAGCCACCTGTAAGCCCTTTAGAGAGTATCATAAAGTCTGGCGAAATATCTGCACTTTGACAAGCAAACATTGTACCAGTTCTGCCAAATCCTGTCATGACCTCATCTGCTATAAGTAGTGTGTCGTACTTATCACAAAGCTCTCTAGCAAGCTTTAAAAATAGAGGATTGTACATATGCATAGATCCAGCACCTTGGACTAGTGGCTCCAATATAAGAGCGCAGATTCTATCTTTATGATTAGCAAGACACTCCTCAAGAGCTACAGCAGCCTCTACAGCAGCCTCTATGCTCTGATCGGCTGGTACTGGTGTCTGTATGGAGTTAATTAGTATGGAGCTATATGTCTCTTTATATAGCTTCACATCACCAACAGATAGTGCACCTATGGTTTCGCCATGGTAGCTATTTGTTAGTGAGACAAATAGGTCTCTATCTTCTCTGTTATTTTTGTAGTAGTGATACGCCATTTTCAGAGCAACTTCTACACCACTTGAGCCATTATCTGCATAAAAACAGCGCGTGAGTTCCGTGGGTGTTAGCTCAACAATTCTCTTAGAGAGCCTTACGATAGGCTCATGTGTAAATCCTGCAAATATCACATGTTCTAACTCATCTAGCTGTTTTTTGATAGCCGATGATATCTGCTCGTTGGTGTGTCCAAATAGATTTACCCACCAGCTACTAATAGCGTCTATATACCGATTGCCATCAAAATCTTCAAGATAAACACCATAACCTTTTTTTATAGGTATTATAGGTATAACTTCATGATCTTTCATCTGTGTGCATGGGTGCCAGATATACTGTAGATCTACTTCTGCTATATCTTTGTTGTTCATGTCGACTCACTTTTTATGGATCTATCTTAAAATCATAGCTAAATTGAGGTAGATTTGATCAGTTAGGAGAGTTTATCGGTAGATTTAAGGCGGATTTTAACCATATCTGCCTAAAATATAGATCAAAATTAAACTACAAGCGAGAATAATACAGATATGATTACATGGATGCAGCACAATAGAAAATATCTAGTGGTTACAATCTGGGTTTCAACTATAGCATTTATAGGTGCTGGTTTTGTTGGTTGGGGTCAATATAGCTATGGAGATAAGTCAGGTGCTATAGCCAAAGTGGCTGATGTGCCCATAACAAACCAGCAGTTTCAACAGACATACTCTAGACTGTACAATCAGTACAGGGAGCTTTTTAAAGGTGAGTTTGATGATGAGCAGGCCAAGAGGTTTGGTCTACAAAAACAGGCCATGCGTGAGTTGATCAATCAAGCGCTTCTTATTAACCTTGCAAAAGATTATGATCTTAGTGTCTCAGATATCGAAGTGGCAACAGCTCTGCAGAGCCAAGAGTTCTTCTATAAGGACGCTGTTTTTAATAAAGAGATATATCAGACCATGTTGAAACAAAATAGGCTAACACCAACTGAATATGAGCAGGATTTACGCAACACTCTGCTCATCTCTAAGGTCATGAAGCTTTTTAATAGCGAAGTTGTCTCTCTTGAGAGTGAAGCTATTGAGACCGCTATTAGTATTGCAGATAAGATTGAGTACAAAGTGATCACTCCTGATACAGTAGAGTTAGATATAAGCGATGAGAAGTTACGAGCATACTGGAGAGAGCACAAAGATAGCTTCTTAACACCAAAATCATACAAGATTGAGTATCTATATCAAGAGAGAGTACCTGCTCTAGCAGATGAGGATACTATGCGTCAGTACTACAGCAGTAAAAAACATAATTTTGTTGGTGATGATGGCAAACTTCTCTCATTTGAGGAGTCTAAAAGTGCTATTGTTGATGCGCTAGATGAAAAAACGACCAATAAAGAGGCTAGATTAAAGTATATAGCTCTTAAAAAAGGCTCTTTAGAGGAGTCTAAATTAACATCAGCCATCGTAAATCTACAGAGTAGTCTATTTTCGATACAGACTCTTGAGAAGATCAGTAGTCTAACATCTCTTAAGCCATATATGAAGCCAAGCAAAGAGGGCGATAAATTTGTAGTTGCTAAACTAGTAGAGAGTATCGATCCA
>JAMONY010000039.1 GCA_027066325.1 Helicobacteraceae bacterium
CCTATCTTTTTTGCTTTTTGCATTGCTGGCTTAGCTATGATTTTTGGTTTATAAGAAGCTATTATTGCCTACTTTAAACTACAACATAGAGAAAACTAAGAGTTATTGGATGGTTTTTGTCCAATAAAAAGAGTATAATTTTTAAAAACTTAAGGATCTAGGGATGGCTAAGAGGTTGTTTTTACTCTTCTCTCATATGTTAAGAGAAGAGCAAGAGGAGAGTGCGAAAGATCTTTTTGGGGTGGAGAAATTTGTGACTCTTCCATCTGAGCTTCAAGGACTTTGGTCTAGTGTGCCTCCTGAGCTTGAAAGCATCTTAGGGTACTTAGAACCGATAAGAGAGTACCTGCAAGAGGAGCTTAGAGAGGGTGATGTTGTGTTGATTCAGGGAGATTTTGGGGCTACATATCATATGGTTCATTTTGTTGATGGCTTGGGGGCTAGAGCTATCTATGCTACCACTAAGCGTGATGTTATTGAAGAGCTAAATGGTGATGTAGTGGTAAAGAGATCTGTTTTTAAACATGTGAGGTTTAGAGCTTATGTTTAAGTTGCTAGCAGAGCGATACTTAGTACTTATTGTTTTTGTAGGTGTCTGGATTGTTGGTTTGGCTATTCGGTATCTACTTGGAGGTGAGAGTTGGCTTTGGGGTTTATGGGAGAGCATAGATGTCGCTTTTGCTGTAGCACTTGGTCTTATGGCTTTTTTGGCATATAGAGACTTTATTAAGTCTGAAGATGAGATCAAGCTCTACTTTAAGATACAGAGCACCTTAAAAGATACAGGTCTAAGTCTGCTTAGAAAAGATTGTACTCGTAGTGAGCTTTTGGGCGTATTGGGCATGATACAAAAAGAGACTACGCAGCGTTATAGTATCGCTTATATGAAAAATAGAGAGCTGCTTCAAAGCCTCCACCGCATACAAAAAGGAGAAGAGGACAGATTAGTCATCGTCTTAAGCAGTGATGAGTTAAAACAGTTTGATACCGCATAGACTAGATTGTACTGGGTGGCTTCAACATAGATCCTGCCTAAAATAGACAGTGTTTATTGGGTTGTATATAGATAAGCGCTATCAAAACATGCATCTATGCTATAGCCTTGATATCTGGTTGCTGCAAAACCAAACTCAACTGTAGTTGCTCCATATGGTATGGCAACATTTAGCTCTACCCTACTCCACCTTACTGGGCTATACTCAGCACTCTCGATCACCTTGATGAGACTACCTCTTCTGTTGTAAAATTTTAGCACTATGGCTCCAGAGTCTGCATCTGTGGAGCTTAAAAAACCTCCAGCTACAATGTGCGTTGCTCTGTTGCCTATGTAGATCATCTGATAGGTGTAGCTAGATGATGCGCCATCTATTGCGCCAAGTAGGTAGTACTCACCACTATATGCGTACGGGTCATAGCTCTCATATGTAGCATGATCACTAATCCAATCTTCAAATCCATAGTGATCAAAATACTCAAAGCTTGAGTTGAGCAGTAGGTTTGAAGATCTATGTTCATAGTAGTAATCATCATCGTATGTGGAGTGGCATCCTGCTACTGCAAGTAGAAGTAAAATTGCTATTGTGGCTCTATAAAACATGATCTCTCCTTCAGTAGGTATATTTTCATCTATAATCGTGTAGCAAAAGTGGATATAATGCCACTTATGAGTAAAGAGTCAAAGTTTATATCAGATCTTAGCACAATCGGCACTCTTATTGGTGATGATGGTGCTCTTTGTGGTGAGCTAGTCTACTCTAAAGATGCACTCTTTGAAGATATACATTTTAAACGCAAGTGGCTTAGTTTGAGTCAGATTGCACACAGGGCTATTGCTATCAACCTCTCTGATGCTATCGCTATGAATGCAACTGCCTCTAAGATGCTTATAGCTGTTGGTATACCAAAGAGCTTTAGCACAAAAGAGTTTGGTGAGTTAGCAAGAGGTTTTAAAGAGGCGTCCAAAGAGGCTGGTATCGAGATCATAGGTGGTGATACCTTTGCTAGCGATAAGCTACATATCACGATTACACTTATATCAAAATGCACATGTCCGCTTAGGCGCAAAGGGCTCAAAAGGGGTGACCTTTTAGCATATACAGGCTCAGTTGGTAAGGCAAAAAAAGAGCTTACCTATCTGCTAAATGGTGGAAAAATACACTCTGCTTCACACTTTAATGCTCTAAATCTTAGAGCAGAGTTTATAGCAAGCTCATCAAAATTTTTAAGCTCTGGCATGGATATATCAGATGGCATATATAGCGATCTTTCAAGGCTCTCAAAGATCAACAGAGTAGGATTTAGATTTAGCAGAGGTTTTAGTAAAGCTCAGGGGTGTAGTGGTGAAGAGTATGAGATGCTAATCTCTTTTAGCGCACGCCATAAAAAAAGAGCTTTGAGGATTGCAAAGAGGTGCAGAACTCCTCTTGTGATATTTGCCAAAGCTAGCAGAAGTGCATACAAAAACCCATGTAAATCACACCATTTTTAAGGACAGTACTATATGAACAGATTCTATTTTTTAAACCACTCACCTATCGACTTTGTCTTCAAGCAAAGCGCACGCGATTTTGTAGTAGAGGAGATACCACTTTATCCTTTTACAAAACAAGGAGAGCATCTTGTGCTATTGATACGCAAAAAAAATCTCTCTACTTGGGATCTTACCTCTCGCCTTAGTAACCATCTTGGCATCAACGCTCGTGAGATAGGATATGCTGGATTAAAAGATAAAAATGCTATGACAAAACAGTATATCTCAATACCAAAAAAGTATGAGCACAAACTAGAGAGTTTCTCTTGTGAAAATATCAAGATATTAGAGCGATGCTACCATAAAAACAAGATACATTTGGGTCATCTAAAAGGCAATAGATTCTTCATACGCCTCAAAAAGGTGACACCAACAGCAGCTCTTAAGATAGATGAGGCGTTGTCAAACATCAAGCAGTACGGCATGCCAAACTTTTTTGGGTTTCAGCGCTTTGGCATAGAGGGTGATAACTACAAAAAAGGTGAGCAGATACTAAGAGGCAAGCTTAAAGAGCGCAATGTCAAACTAAAAAAACTCTACATAAGCGCATACCAAAGCCACCTGTTTAACCTATGGCTTAGCCGTCGCATAGAGATCAGTACACTTATCAAGAGTTTTAAAACAGAGGAGCTAGTGCCACTTCTAAATCTTAGCGCATCAACCATAGATAGGGTAAAAAAACAGCCTCATCCATTTAAACTGATCGATGGAGAGATCATGATGCACTACCCACATGGCAGACCATTTCAGATCAATATAGACGATGAGGAGATAGAGCGATTTTTAGAGCGTGACACAACACCTACGGGGCTTTTAGTTGGCAAAAGAGCAGCTAGGGCAGTTGGTACGGCTAGAGCGATAGAGAAAGAGTTTGATGCTGATGTATCCATAGACGGACAGCGCCGATATGCTTGGATATTCCCCGAACAGATGGAGGGTGAGTACAAGAGAGATGATGCGTGGTATGAGCTACACTTTACACTACCAAAAGGCTCTTATGCTACCGTGCTTATAGAGGAGATTGCAAAAAGAGATATAAGCTAAAGCTCGATATCATCTCTTATCTGTTTTGCTAGCTCCAAAAAGGCACTATCCATCTTGAGTGCTGAAGCTACCTCTAGTCCATAGAGTCTCCTACCAGCTCCAGCTTTTAGTATGCGTTCGTATATTAGCTTATTGGTTGTGCTATCGTACTCTATGTTTAGATGAAGTGCGCTAACACCTTTTAGCTGCTGTAGTCTCCCAATAGATAGCAGTTGGTGCAGATGAGTTGTAAGAAAAAACATAGATTTTTGCTGAAGTAGTCTAATGATACAAGAGCCTACAATAGCGATACTAGATGCGGTCTCTGTGCCGTGTGATATCTCATCTGCAATCACCAGTGACCTATCGTCTGCGCGTATAAGTATGTTGTTCAATTCACGCATCTCAACAACAAAAGAGCTTCTTTTACTCTGTATATCATCATATGACTTGATGCGCGTAAAGATCGACTTAAAAAGTCTAAATTTCATGGCAGATGCAGGTATAAAAAATCCAGATTGAGCCAAGATAACAGCATGTGCTACACTCTTAATGAGTGAGCTTTTACCACTAGAGTTGATACCGTACAGTAGCACACCTCTAAGATCATGACCATCACGCACATCTCTATCTAACATAACACTTTTGGGGTATGGTAAATCAAGATGCTCTATATCACCCATGACGATATCTTGAGATACATACTGTGAGCCTAAAGACTCAACAACCACATGTCTTAGGGCTATGATCTGTAAAAAGTTTGTCTTGCAATCTATGATCATAGGTCTTGAGAGTGAGTGCTTTTTAGCAACTACAGCACTACTTAAAGCAACATCAATCTTTGCTATATCATTAATAGCTTCGTAGATAAGCCTCTGATACTGCTCCGTTAAGACTCTATCTGTATGACTTAGCCTAACTATAAGACTCTCTATATCTTCTATCTGAAAATCATACTTATATAGATTGTAGGTATCTGTAAAGTGCATAAGTTCTATAAAAGCTATAAGTGATCTTTTAAGCTCAATGCCACAATTGTGCCTATCGTGTAGTAGTAGCTCTATGTCACCTATCTTGGCGATTATTGTTGATAATTTAGCCTGATGTGGTGAGAGTAGCTCTATAAGATTGTAGCGTTGCTCTAGCTCTTGTTTGTTCAGGATAGGGTTAAAAAGTCTATCACGAAATAGACGACTTCCCATACCGCTTTGACATCGATCTAGTAGTTTTAGCAGAGTAGAGTCACTACTATCAGCAGAGATGATATCCAACTGCTCAAGCACGCTGTTACCTAGATAGAGCCGATCATCTATGTGAGGCTGTATATCAAACTGAAGTGTTGGTAGTGAGTATGTATCTAAAATAAGAGCTAGCGCACTAGAGGCTAAGGCTTGCTCTTGTAGACCAAGATGCTCTATGGGTGTAAGCAGAGAGTGTAGAGCAAATGCTTTTGTAAAAAGTCTATTTTGATCATCTAGCTCTATCTGTTTTGTAGTACGCACATAGGAGTATCTCTCACCTAACAATAGATGCTCTATTGGCTCATCTTGTAAGGTTGCATCTATGTCAAGATAGAGTAGTATCTCATCACTTGGATAGAGACTAAGTCGCTGCAACACCTCATCAAGCGCTGCTCTTGCATCATCTGCACCCAAGCCATATTCTAATGCAGTAGCTCTACATAGATCTCTTTGCACATAAGCATAACCAGCCCTATAGACCCCACCCTCTTCACACAATACTAAAGCTGTAATATTGAACATAATTAGAGAGTAACTTTAAGGTATGCTCTTGTTGGGGCTTGGTAGCCTTCAACTGTTAGAGCCTGATTGTTTGGGTCTAGAAAATCACTTAGACTCTCACCTTCAATCCACTCTGTTTTACGCTGCTCAAGTGTTGAGGTAGTAAGTATATCTATCACTTCGATCTGTCTAAAACCAGCGCGCTTAAGCCAGTTTGTCAAAACTTTTAAGGTTGGGATAAAGTAGATATTTGGGATTTTAGAGTATGAGTTTTCTGGAGATAGGCAAAATTCGCTATCTCCAAAGATGATAAAAGTGTCCAAAAATAGCTCTGAGTCTTTGTGCATGCCAGCCTTCAACTGCTTTAACATGCCTACAGGATCACTTCTGTGATACAGCACTCCAAGACATAGTATGGTATCAAATTTGTGCTCATATAGAGCTAGATGCTCAACTCCTAAGAGCTCATAACAGATATCACTTTTAACAAAATGGTTTATAAAATCAAACTGTGTTTTGTAGATGGCAGATGGGTCAAAGCCCACAAGTTTAGATGGCAAAAGATCTAACATTCTAAACATATAGTAGCCGTTATTGCAACCCACATCTGCTACTATCTTCCCTTTTATGTTTAAGTGTGGTTTTAGTAGGTTGAACTTCATAAAGCTCTGCCACTCCGCATCTATATGAAGCCCCAATAGATCAAAAGGACCTTTTCGCCACGGCATCATCATCTTAGCAAGAGTATCTAGCTCCGCTATCTTACTTGTGCTCTCAATCTTGATTGTGTCACCAAGCTCTACCGTGCACTCAATCTCCTCTAGACTCTCTAGTCTCTCTCTAATGGGAGCTATGTTTTTCCAGCCCATCCATTTTTTACGCTCGAGGCGTATCTGATCTAGCTCACTCACTCTGTGTCATTGCGCTCTAAGGAGAGTTGTATCTGAGGTGTTGTCTCTTGCAAGATGGGCTCTACTACTACCGTCTCTTGCGCTATAGGTGTTGTTACCGACTCAACTGTTATAGGGTTGCTATCTGGCACATCTCTCTCTTCTTGTTTGAGTATTGTGCTATCTTTTTGAAAGAGTAGTATGACAGATTTGAGAGCATCTACATCTTTTTTGAGTCTCTCTATCTGCGCTGATGTATCGCCATGTGCACTCTTAAGTGCTCCTTGTGCCTCAAGTAGATCTGATTGAGATTTTTGTAACAAGCTCTTTGTCTGCTCTAGCTCCCTACTCTCACCAACAACAGCCTCAACCCCAACTCCATGTTCATAAACAAGCTTAGAGCCATCAAGACCCTGCTTGAACAGAAAACTTAAAAATGCAACAACAGCAAGTATCAGCAGTGCTCTAAGAAAGTTTTTCTTTAAAAGCATAGTTAAAATCTTAAGCAAAAATAGCGCTATAAATGCGTAGATTAAAATAATACCCTGCTGCGTATGACTTTTAAGCTGCTCTTGTACGGCTGGATCTAGTAGGTCAAAAACCTCTTTTGAGTCCGTCTTACCTGTAAAGTATGCTGCTATATAGATCGCTATACCAATAGACATGATGATTAGAGATGTTACACTCAAGGCGCGTCGTTTAAAAAGAAGATTGCCAAGTTCTAGTATCAGTATGATCACTGGTATAACAACAACAAAGTGTACAACTGCTGGATGAAGCAGTAGAGGCAGATCAAATGGAAGATCAAATGGGATGGTTATTTGCGGTAGTTGCATGTATGGTCCTTAAGGTGGTTTTTCTCTTATAGTGTCTAATTTTAACCATCTTTGGCTAAAATTCCAATAGTTTAGATGGTTGTTATCATCTATTTTTACTGCTCTATTAAAAATAGCGATACTTTTGGTATACTAGAGTAATTTTTTTAAGGTGTGTTGATGTCGACAAAGCATTATGAGGTTTTGATTGTTGGTGGTGGTGTCTCTGGAGCAGCTCTGTTTTATGAGCTTGAGAGGTATACAGATATTAAGAGCATATGTCTGCTTGAAAAGTACGAGAGACTAGCATCTCTAAACTCAAATAGCTCTGCAAACTCACAGACGCTACACTGTGGAGACATAGAGACCAACTACACGCTTGAAAAAGCTAGAAAAGTGAAAAAAACTGCTAAGATGGTTGAGCTTTACGCGCTACAACATGGGTATGAGAATAGCATCATATTTTCTCATCAAAAGATGGTTCTTGGTGTAGGACATGAGGAGATAAGGTTTTTGAAAAATCGCCATGAAGAGTTTAAAGAGCTCTATCCATATATGGAGATTTTTGATAAAGAGCAGCTTAAAAAGATTGAGCCAGCAGTTGTTTATGATGCTGATGGACGCGAGAGAGCAGATGATATCATAGCCATAGGTGCACAAGGTCAATACACTACAGTTGATTTTGGTAGACTCACCAAATCTTTTATAGACAATGCACTCAACAGTAGTGCTACTGAGACTGACATATTTTTTAACTCTAAAGTAGTACAGATCAAGAAGGTAGATGGGGTGTTTAGAGTAAAAACAGAAGATGGCGAGTATAGTGCAGATAGCGTCATAGTCAACGCGGGAGCACATAGTCTCTTTATAGCACACCGTATGGGTTATGGGTTAGACATGGGCATACTTCCTATGGCTGGTAGCTTCTACAGATCAACAAAACATATACTAGAGGGTAAGGTATATATGGTGCAAAACCCAAAGCTACCATTTGCCGCGCTACATGGAGACCCTGACCTGCTTCTTGATGGCATGACACGCTTTGGACCTACCGCACTTGTGCTACCAAAGCTTGAGAGATATCGTAGTGGCACCTTTATAGACTTTATCCGTACTTTAAGATTTGACTTCAATATAGTCAAGATATTTTACGATCTTTTAAAAGATAGTGATATACGAAACTATGTATTTAGAAACTTCTTGTTTGAGATCTCTTGGATCAATAAGAGACTGTTTGCTAAAGATGCTAGAAAGATCATCCCTTCGCTTCAGGTTGAAGATATAGAGTATGCCAAAGGTTTTGGTGGTGTTAGACCACAAGTGTTAGATAAAAAAGAGCAAAAACTGCTACTAGGTGAAGCCTCAATACGGACAGATGATGGCATAGTATTTAATATGACACCATCACCTGGGGCTACTAGCTGCCTTGGCAATGCTCTAAGAGATGTGGAGTATATATGTAACTACTTAAACAAAAGTTTTGATAGAGAGCTTTTTGAGAGAGAGCTAACAGAGCAAGAGGAGAGAAGATGAGAAAATTACTATATATAACAGACCAACAAGAGTACATGGATCACGGCACAATGACACCACTTTTTGAAGGCTATCTAAAAGAGCACTTTGAGATTAAGATAGTATTTTACACCAAATTCAAACATAGCCTTCAGACAAAAGGTGACCACATCATAGTTCCTGAGAAGTTTTTAGTAGATATCATCGACTATCTAGAGCACAAAAAGTTTGATATCGCGAGTTATGATTATGTGTTTGTTAGAAATCGTACAGATCTGCTTCAAAGTGTGCTAAATCATCGAAATAGATATAATTACAAAGCATGTTTTAGACTCTCTTTGCCAAAAACACGCTTCACATTTGAAAACATGAGCGGAACTTTTTTGGAGTCTATCTCTAAGAGATTAGAGCGTCTACAGCAGCGTCGTCTAATTGAGAGATGTGATCTTTTTCTGCCAGCATCTGCTACACTATCTACTCTCTATTTTCCAGATATCAAAGTTGCAACATTTGCGCTGGTGTGTGGGATTGACCCTAAGATGATTCGTCCACACTCTAGCTCACCCACTAAAGTACGAACCTTTATATATACCGGAACCATAGATGAGCTAAGATCTTTTAAGACCATACTGGAAGCATTTAAGCTCATAAAAGATGAGGAGTGGAAACTGGTAATATCTACCTTTAACTCAGCATACCTAAGTAGAGTATTAGAGAATTTTAAAGAGATAAGAGATCATATCAAGATAATAAGTTCAGAAAATAGCGATGAACTACTAGATCAGATTAGCCAGTGTGATGTTGGTATAGCCCTAACTCCACCCCTGCAGGTCTACACAACAACAATGCCATCAAAAACCATGGATTACGCAAGTGCATCAGCCGCTATATTGACAAATGACATACCAAACTACAGAGCTGTTCTTGGTGATGATGAGGCATATTTTTGCGATTTTGAGCCACAGAGCATAGCTACCAAACTCAAAGAGCTTATAAGTAGCGACACAGATCAGATTAGATCAAAAGCAGCTGCAGCTCTGCAGAAGTTTATCGCTATCGGTAGAGGTTATGACAAGGTAGCTCAAGAGTTAGCAAAAAAAGTAGAAGAGCTATAGCACAACCTTTTTTATCTTAGAGGACTAGTGCAATCCTCTTATATTGGGTTTTATGGGGTAGATAGTTGTAATGTAAGGCTTTTTTGGTACAATACAATCTATAAAAATTGAGGG
>JAMONY010000040.1 GCA_027066325.1 Helicobacteraceae bacterium
ACCCAAAAAGGAAATATCTGCTCTAGCCAGCTATCACCATCTCTTAAGTAGATCTGTGCATGTGGATTGATGACAAACTCTATGCGATCTGCAGTTGGAAACTCTCCCTCTTCTCTAAAGATGCTACTTTGAGTATGTACTTTAGTGGCAGCTTGTAGTATGAGTCTTATGATATCAGGATGCAGTGAGTCTGTGCTTACTAGTGTAGCTGTTGTGCAGATCAGTTTTTTCTGTTCTGCAGGTAAGTTGTGTTCTAGATCTAACACGCCTTCATAGAGTGCAATGCTATTAAGATATGAGAATTTTACATCATAAGCATCTTGCCTTAAAAAATTCATGAGCTCAATTTTTGGCTCTAGTATCAACGCCTTTGTTAAAGGTGCAAATGTCCCTATAACACTAAAAAGAGCATCTGCTTCATTGTCAAATAGTGCTTGCGCACCTGCTTTTACATCGAGGTTTAAAAATGTTGTATTCTCTTGATCTACTCCATTTGCATTAAGTAGAGCAACTGCTAGCTCTTTTGTTCCACTACCAATCTCACCAACAACAACTCTTTTGCCTTTTAGCTGACTAAGGTACTCTAGTTTTTTATCATCTGCTCTGTAGTAGACCCAGATAGGCTCATTGTATATGCTAGCTAGTGAAGTAAATGGCTCATCTTTAAATCTCTCTCCAGTCCCACTCTGCATAAAAGCAATATCTGCTTTGCCACTCTTTAGTAGGCCTAGCGCCTCTACTGATCCTCTGGTTGGAACTATCTTAACATCAACACGCTCTTTACTAAGGAGCTCTTTGTACTTTAAAGCACTCTGATAGTAGATGCCATCTTTTGAGCCTGTAGCTATAGTGATTGAGTCTGGTGCAAGGGGTGGTATAAATTTGCTACCAACATAGAGTAGCAGGGCAAAAACGCAGACAATAAGAGCAACTATCCAACATAAATGACAACGCATAATGACCTTAATGTATCAATGTGAACAAAAGTTCACATTTGGTTTGAGCTATACTGCACTTGAGCAGTGAGGGCACTTCTTGGCAGCTAGAGGTATGTCCATAGCACACTCACCACAAGTTTTTGTTGTAGGTGCCGCTTCTGGCTCATCTTCTTTAAGATTGTTGTATGCTTTGATGAGCATAAACATCACAAAACCTAAGATCACAAAAGAGATAGTGTCATTAACAAATAGACCATACTTAATAGCCGGTGCACCAGCTTTATCAAGAGCAGCCATGCTCTCATAGCTATTGCCATCAAGCGCGATAAATAGTTGAGAAAAATCTACCTTACCCATAAGCATACCAACAGGAGGCATGATGATATTGGAGACTAGAGACTTAACAAGTGTAGCAAATGCTGCACCAAAAACAAAACCTACCGCCATATCTATCATGTTTCCCTTGATAAGAAACTTCTTAAACTCTTCTAACATTAACAATCCTTCTGTGTTGAATTAAAATAGATTCTAACATAACTACTTTTAAGATATAATAACGCCATGAATGATAGAGCAGAATATCTAAAGAGAAAAGCATTTTTTCAGAGTCTCATAACACTTTATGGGCGCAATGTTGTTGATGAGATCTTAAAAGATGAGAGCATAGAGATCTATACGCTTCATCTATGTAGTAGCAACAAGGACAATAGTAGCTTTGAGCAGATAGCTCATAAGCGCAATATTGAGATCAAGTATCATACAAAAACTGACCTATCGCGCATATCAAAAAATGCAAAACAGGATCAAGGTGTGGCGATTGATATTATGTCATCAACCTATAAGAGCATAGACTCTTTGGTAGAGTCAGATCTATCAAGTGGCAATTTTATAGCACTAGATGGTATCAACAATCCACAAAATTTGGGTTTAATTATCCGCTCCTGTGCAGCCTCAAAGATAGATGGCATCATACTTGGCAGACAAAAGAGTGCAAAAATATCCCCACTTGTGATGAAAGCTAGTGCTGGAACACTCTTTAAGATGCCGATATACTACTGTGCTCAACTGTTACCGTCTCTAGAGAAACTAAAACTTCAAGGGTGGAGTATAGTTACTCTAGACTCTCATGCCACTAGCTCTTTAGATGCACTAAAAGATGCTAGCAGATCTATCTTTGTGCTTGGTAGCGAGAGTGATGGTGTAAGTAGCGAGATTAAGAGCTTGAGTAGCATGTCTGTCTCAATCCCTATGAATAGGGGTGTTGAGTCGCTCAATGTAGCAGTTACAGCAGCGCTTATAGCATTTAAAGTTGGTAGTTGTGATTAAGATACTTGCTCTACTGTTGTTGCCATTGATGCTTACTGCAACTACCCTTAGTCAAGCTAAAGCCTTGTATGCAGATCACAACTACACAGAGGCATTTGCAGCATTTACAACTTTAGCAGAGCTTGGAAGTAAAGAGTCCGCTCTTTATGTAGCTAAGATGTATGAGAATGCTCAAGGTGTAGCGCAAAATAGTACTCAAGCTGCTGTATGGTACAAGATTGCAGCTCAGAGGTTTTATCAGGAGGAGAATTTAGTTCATAAGGGTGAGTTTAATGAGAGGCGTGATGAGATATACCGCTCACTAGACCCCATAGAGGGAGACCCTTTAGCAGAGCGAACCATCAAAAAGCGCTCAAGGTTAATGTTTGGATTTAATGCTTATAAGAAGAATTTCTTTCTACCGTTTGGATATGCAGACTCTGTCTATCCATCATATGTACCCTCAGATCAATACAGAGAGTATGAGGCTGAATTTCAATATAGCTTTAGTGTAGATCTAGTTGCCAATATCTTTGGACTAGAGGAGATTTATGGCGTAGCTATGACACAACATGGATTTTGGCAGCTCTACTCCAACTCTTCACCATTTAGGGAGATAAATTACAACCCAGAGATATATATACTCATACCAATGTTACAAAAAGCTGATGTTATAGGGCTTAAGAGTATCACATTTACGCTATCACACCAGTCGAATGGGCAAGGAGATATCAGACTGTTAGATATCAACGAGAGCGAATATGGTGATCTAAACTCAAACTGGTTTAAAAATAGATCTAGATCTTGGAACTATGTGAGCATGATACTTGGATTTCAATTCTCTCAGCTCTTTGCAGATCTTACACTCTGGAGCCGAACAGACTTTATAGGTAGTGATGATAACTCAGAACTTATCGACTACTTGGGTCATGGGCAGCTAGACCTTACATATATCACAGGTGAGCACACTTTTGGTACTATGGTGCGTTTTAACCCATCTACAAATTATGGTGCATTTGAGCTAAATTGGTCATATCCTGTTTATGATCGTGAGTTTATCTACTGGTATGTTAAATTTTTTAGTGGATATGGTGAGAGTCTTATAGACTATGATAGATATGTTCATAAAGCATCAATGGGGTTTAGTTTTTCAAGATAACTCTTACTACTCTTGTTTGAGGATGAAGCCTACTAGCTAGAAGCTTGTGGACTTCATCTGTTTGAGCACTAGTGGCTCTTAGAGACAACTACTAACATCTTAAGATTTATAGCGATAAATCTAATAAATTGCCATATAACACATTTTCTCATAAATAGTGTAAATTTACTTGGCACCGGCGTATAGTCATTTTGATCGTATGGATTTATTTTCATCTTTTCTCCTTATTCTGGTATGAGTGTCCAGCCAGCTTTTAGCTTGGCTTTGTGTAAAAATAGGTGGTGTAGAGTGTGCTTGATCCAGTGTCCAGCTAGACCTATCTCTCCGCTAGTATGATCGAGGTCTCTACCGTAATCTGGATACTTTTTATAATCAGGTACAACTGGATACATAGTTAATGAGGCAGCAGTTCCACTTAGCATGCCTTTACCAGCACTAGCCACACAGGCAGCACCCATCTCACCCATAGAGACTTTGTGTGTAGGTTCTGTAGCACCATTGAGTATCATCTCTTTGATCGTCTTTGCAACTGTTTTACCAATAATACCAGATGGCATACCAGTGCGTGGTGGAGTTGGGTTGATTGGAGTACCATTTGGACTCTTCATCGGTTTTGATATTAGATGAGGAGGCGCAAACGCTATGCCTGTTGCAAAGATATTGCCATAGATCGGATTTTGGTATGTTTGAGGCCAATCTTCAATGCTCCACTCCTCATAAGGTTTAGGAGTGTAGTCAGCATCAACTTTCAAAAAACCGTTTGGAGCAAAGATGGTATCGGTGATATCAGACCCATCTTTTCCAAAAGCTTTTAGACCAACTCCAGAAAATGGTGGGATAAGCATAGCAAAATCAAACTCTTTTTCATGTTGATTGCCATCTAGTGTCTCAAAGTGCACCTTTTTAGCCTCTACTTTATTTACATGAGCGCGTTTGATCCATTTTACACCTCGTTCAGTAAATAGAGACTCTGTAAACACCTTGCCACTTGTGATGTAGCCACCTCTTTTGATATGCATACCACCAACACCAAAGTCTCCAAGTTCATACTCATTGGAGATGTAGGTGATATTTGCTTTGTCACGCACGCCTGCTAGTGTGATCTCATGCTCTACATTAAATGTATACTCAAACGCCGCTCCTTGACAAGTACACATACCGTGACCTGTGCCTATAAGTATCTCTTGAGTCTCACCAGCTCTCATCTTCTCAATAGACTCTTGAAGCTTATGTGCTGCATGTGTTGCATGGTCATGGGTACAGACAGATACGGTATGACCACTATCAGGACCCAGACCCTCAGTGGCTGCAAAGTTTAGCTTAGGTCCAGTTGCATTGATGAGGTAGTCATAAGTCAACACCTCTGTAGTGCCCTCTTTTCCAGACTCTGTGTACTCTATTGTTATGTATGGGCTAGACTCACCTTCACTTCCTTCAGGATGAATCGATACTGCTTTTGCCTGTTTGTAAGTTAGACCTACTTTATCATAAACTGGTTTTAGATCAAAAGTGACATCTTCACTGCTCATTCTGCCAACGCCTACCCAGATATTTGATGGTATCCAGTTCCATTGACTGTTTGGGGTGACAACAACTACCTCATGCTCACTACCGAGCCAATCATTTAAAAATGTACAAGCTGTATGTCCTGAAACACCAGCCCCCATTACTACAACTCTTGCCATAACTGTTCCTTAATTTAAAATCTTCTTGCATTATAGGGCAAATAAGTTTAAAGGAGTATAAGCTTGAGTAACTTGAGTGCCATAGTATACAATATCTCTTAGTAGTTGTTACTTTTTTGTAGATAAGAGTACGGCATCTGATAGTAGTTAAAAAATTTGCTATAACTACCCATATATGGAGCTAGCAGTTCTGATAGATTTATGCCTACTCCAGCATAGATATACTGATCTCTGTTGTTGATATTTGAGTCCCCATGATAAAAGCCTCTACCATAATAACCCATATGTAGCTCAAGATACTTAGCGTAACTATCTCTAAATAGCTCAAATCCACTAGCTTTGAGCACTAGTAGATGTTTCATGCTCTCATAGTCTGTAGTGAGGTCTGAGCTAATCTTTTTGTTAAGATCAGGTGCATACTCCACACGAAAGTCTATCTTTGATGATATAGATGGATACCTATACCATATATAGCCAAGGAGTGAACCTACTATGTCAGCTATAACATCCTCTCTTGAGAAGCCATATCCTGCCCCAGTGCCATCTCCTAACTCCATTACTATGACTGATTGAAATATTGAGCTTAGTGCTGCATAGAGTGCAGCATCTTCTGTGCTGTAGCCCCAAGACTCAAAAAGAGATGCGGCTATGTGTGTTATAGTGTAGTTTGTGAAGAGGTGCCCGAGCTTATCTGCTCCACCCTCATCACTCTCTTTTTCAAACCACCCCTCATCGCTAAATCTAAAGCTCTGTTGTGTGTAGTTCCACTGTGTATACCCCCAGCCAAGTATGGCAACACTCATGGCTACATTTGTATAGATTAATCTTTTCTCTTTAGATATAGAGCTACCAAACTCTTCTGCGGCATTAAGCGTAACTATATTAAATATAATTAACACAAATAACATTTTTTTCCTAAAAAGCATAAAAGCTCCCAAATCAAAATAAATATTTAACATAATATCTTAATTTGCTTAAGATTGTTGACTAATTCAGGTGGTATACGCTACAATAAAAGATCTTAATGTCAAAAGGAGTATTACCATGAGTAAAAGAGATGAGAAGATTGCACTTTATAAAAAGGCATCTGCTGAGCTTGGACTTGGTTTGAGTGATGATCTGATTACAAAGGTTACAGTTGGACTTGGTCCATCTATATATAGCAAAGATGCGGAGTGTGTCTCATGTTCTGATGATACAGAGCTATCAAGAGTAAGAGAGAATTTTTTAAAGAAAAAACTAGGACTTACTAAGAGTGATGATGAGTTAAATGTTGCCATTAGAAATGTGTGTCAAAAACTTGGCTCTTCTAATAGACATAAATATAGAGCACTATTTTACGCTCTTTTAGCACAAGATCTAGGCAAGACTAGCATCTACGCATAAACCTCTCTATGCTGTTTGCACTATGCAGACAGTGTATCCACACATATAACATTACACTTTAAGGATTCAATATGCAACAACATATCTACAATCTAGCCATTATAGGTGCAGGTCCTGCAGGTATAGCTACAGCTGTTGAGAGCTATCTTTTAGGCATTAGAGATATAGTTCTTATAGAGAAAGATCAAAACCACAACGCAACTATTAGAAAATACTACAAAGACAATAAGCGTGTAGATAAAGATTGGCAAGGTCAGAAAGTGGAGCTAGATGGAAATATCTACTTTTTAGATGGAACCAAAGAGACAACACTAGATTTTTTTGATGAGGTGATCAAAAATCACTCTGTGGAGTTAAAGACTCATACAGAAGTTCAGAAGATTGTAAAAGTAGATGGTGGCTTTGAGGTGATGATAGCAGGAGGCAGTATTAAGGCGCGCTATGTAGTTGTAACTATCGGTAGGATGGGTAAGCCCAACAAGCCAGACTACAAGATCCCATCTGCTATAAAATCAAAAATCAACTTTACTATTGATGAGGCTAGTAGCCAAGAGAAGGTTTTAGTAGTTGGTGGAGGTGATTCTGCTATAGAGTATGCAGTAGATCTATGTAGTAACAACAGCGTAACTATATGTTATCGTCGTGAGAGCTTTGCACGCGCAAACCCTACGAACCAGAGCGATATAGCCAATGCTATTGCCCACAAAGAGATAGAGCCATATCTTCAGGTCAATATAACAGCACTAGAAGAGCAAGATGGTAGAGTTAAAGTGATTTTTGATGAGCTAGAGCCAGAGCTCTTTGATCGTGTCATATATGCCATAGGAGGCACAACACCAAGCGCATTTTTAAGTAGCTCAGGTATTAAGATAGAAGATGGTACCCCTGTTCATGATGAGCACTATGAGAGTAATGTAGAGGGCATATTTGTAGCAGGCGATATAACACAAGAGCGTGGAGGGTCTATAGCTCTTGGGTTAAATCATGGGTTCTATATAGCAAACCATATATTGTCATCAAAAGAGTAGCTATATGGTCACTTTTACAATATATAGACTCCATATTATTTGAAGAGTAAAAAAGAGCACAAGGGCTATAGTAAAAGGCTTTTGTAACTTAGGAGCAAACTCCAAAATCTCTTTTGTGCCTAAGACAAAGATGAGACCTATAGCTCCAAAGATTGGGGTATAGTACCGAAAATCAGAGTTGCATATACTCCAGTAACTACTTAAAAATTTTATCACAAGCAGCAGATTTATCACAACTGGAAAGATCAGTAGTTTCTTAAGAGGGGTCAGTTTTTTGAATCGAACAAGATATGCCATAAGAGCTATAACATAGATGATGCCAAATAGATATATGCCTTGAGTCACAAGTTTAAAAAAACTTCCACTAGTATAGTATTGTGAGTATGTATACTCTGAGGTTAACATGGTGCCATACTGATAGGTGAGAAATGAGTGTCTGATTGAGTCTTTGCCAAACACATAAGATTGAGCCTCTTTTATGAGATCAAACCAGTTGAATGAGAAAAAGTATGTTAGATCTAGCGCTGGTAGGATCTGTCTGCTATATAGTCCGCTATTAACAAATACAAACTCATTAAGAGATGGTATGTATGCCTTGAGTAGAGCTAGCATAAAGACAAATATTACACTTAAAGATAGCATAAATACTCTCTGTTCAATAACACTTTTATTGAAGAGCCGATCTGTTTTTTTAGCATAATAGAAGTAGTGTAAAAATAGCACAAAAAGCAACATAAGAGCAAAGAGTAGTGAAGAGATTTTGGTAAGTATGGCAATTGGTATAAGCATTAAAAGGTAGATAAACTTTTTCTGGCTAGGGTGTTTAAAGTAGCTTAGTGTAAAATATAGTATCATTATGCCTATAAGCGCATTTAAACTATCGTTATTAATCCGTGCCCCTAAAAATACAAAAGATGGAGTTAGTGATAAAAATGCTACAAACATAGAGACATATGCTCTTTTTCGTGTAAAGAGTAACACAAGAAAATACCCTACCACCATAGTACCAAAGGCGTAGAGAACCGATACAGACCTTATGGCATAAAATGCATCATCTTGTGTAAATCCAAGAGAGATTGAGGTTGAGTATATGGTTGAGGATATTATGTAGTATAGTGGTTGCTGTGGAGCTTGCAGGGCTTTATCTGGTTGAGGAAAGTCTAATCCATTTTTGGCATAAAACTCTATCATCTCTTTGTGTCCAAGACCATCATGTTGATACATGTCGTTGTTGGTGTTGACAAGCAGATTTACTCTAAGCATTACCCCGATAAATATAATTATAAAAGGGAGGGCATATAGCCACTTTTTGTTCAATACCAAGCTCTTAAATCTACTTAAGAGTATAAAAAATAGTCTATAAGATGCATACATAAATGGCACCACAAAAAGTATAAATAGCAGCAGGTACTCCCCACCTAACATTCCAACTTCTACATTAAAAGAGTATGGACCGCCTTTATTGAAACTGTGAACTTCAATGCTATTTTCATGAGCCACAAGAGGCAGTACAAATTGATATCCAGCGATATAATCACTTAGCTCTTGTTGTGAGTATTTGGTTTTGTGGTGTGTGAGATCTATGAGATTGCCATTGAGTTTAATCTGCTCTATAGTATCATCAGCAACTATAGATATGAGTCGATCTTTAGTAATGCGAGTATCTAGCGTACACCTGTAGATATAACTTTTTTTGACCCCAGACTTTTTTAGATATGGAAGCTCTATGGCGCTATTGTCAACAGTACAAGATCTAATATCGATATGCATAAAGGTATAATATAGCAAAAGTGAGACAAGTGAAAATGTATAAAATAGTAAAACTCTAAGCATTAAGTCCCTATGGATTTTTTTTATTTAAAAGTACAAGTTGTGTACTAAGTTTTTAAATACTATTGGTAAGAGTCGAACTCCTCCAGATACTTGCGGCACATACTAGAACAAGGTGGGCTGCTATGTTCCCATCCTGACCCGTTATCTTGCAAAAATATTGCACAAGTCTAAAGGAGAGGAGAAAATATAGCAGGTTTTTGTTAAAAACCGCCTTAAAAATCTGCTACAATAGTATCTATGATATATATAGTGTGTGCATTAAGTAGTGAAGCTAGAGTTTTTATTGAGCATTATGGTCTAAAGTTAAGCAACACTCTTCCGTACCCATTTTTTGTGGGAGAGGAGGCTATGCTTATTGTTAGTGGCATTGGTAGAGAGTCAGCTATGGTTGCAACAGCTGCTCT
>JAMONY010000041.1 GCA_027066325.1 Helicobacteraceae bacterium
AAATAACATCTTACCATCAAGAGAGTGAGAGAGAAAACATGACAAAACTTAGTGTAAATTTAAACAAAATAGCACTACTTAGAAATTCGCGCGGTCGCGACTTCCCTAATGTTGTTGATTTTGCAAAAAAATTTATTGACTTAGGGGCTGAGGGCATAACTATTCATCCGCGACAAGATGAGAGACATATTACCCAACAAGATGCAGTTGATTTAGGAGACCTATTGTCAACCTATAGTGATGTTGAGTTCAATATTGAAGGCTACCCATCAAGAGAGTTTTTAGATCTAATTGCAAAAGTTAAACCTACACAGTGTACGCTTGTACCTGACTCTCCCGAACAATTGACTTCTGATCACGGATGGGATCTTTTAAAGGATGGAGATTTTGTTAAAGATGTCTGCTCTTTACTTTTAGATTTAGATGTTAGAGCGGCTATATTTTTAGACCCTGATATTGACCAAATCAGACTTGCCCCAGAGACTAGAACAAAAAGAGTTGAGTTGTATACTGAAACTTATGCTGCTTCATTTCAGAATAGAAACAGCGCTAAGATTTTTAAACAATTTAATCAAGCTTCAGTAGAGGCTCAAAAACTTGGATTGGGCGTGAATGCTGGACATGACTTAGATCTACTGAACTTGCCTAAATTTTTAGAGATCAAAAATATCTTAGAGGTTTCAATTGGGCATGTGCTTACTGTCGAATGTATTGAGCAAGGTATGAAAAAAGTGGTAGATAGATATCTAAACATTTGTAAACAGAGTGCTTAAAAGCTTAGAAACCAATGAAAAATTGGATTCTAAGGGATTTTGAGTCTATCTTAGCTTAAACTGAGCACAAAAGTCTCCATCTCCTCTACAACCTGCTCTATGGTTCGCTCACCATCTATCTTTTTTAGTAGTTTTTTGTTACTGTAGAAGTTCTGGATATCTAACAACGGCTCTGTATAGACACTCATACGGTTGTTAAAAACTTCTGCATTATCATCATCACCTCTAGCTCTACCTAAAACCCTATCTTTTGCAACTCCAACACTTACAACTACCTCTATAACACTCACAAGCTCAACACTTGACTCACTAGCTAAGTAGCTATCTAGCTCTCTCATCTGCTCAACTGATCTTGGATAACCATCAATGAGCACTACTGGTGTTGGAGCTTTCTTGATCGCCTCTACTATGGTCTTGATCACAATCTCTATGGGTACAAGATTGCCTTTTGAGATATAGCTCTCTATAAGCTTACCCTGCTCGCTACCACTTGCTACTTCTGCTCTAAACATATCACCTGTTGAGTAGTGCGTAATCTGCTCATTTTGCTCTGCAATAATCTGCGCATCTGTTGTCTTGCCACTACCTGGTGCACCTATGATTAAAAATAATCTCTTCATCTTCTCTCCTTAGTTTTGTGTTTGGCGTAAGCGGATATGTAGATCACGCAACTGAGTGCTGTCTACACTATTTGGTGCTTTTGTAAGTAGACATGAGGCTTTTTGAGTCTTTGGAAATGCTATAACATCGCGAATGCTATCTTTTGAAGCAAGTATCATGATGAGCCTATCAAGACCCATAGCAAATCCACCATGTGGAGGTGCTCCAAACTTAAGTGCATCTAACAAGAAGCCAAATTTTTGCTCCTGCTCCTCTTTGCTAATACCAAGCAGATCAAACACTTTAGACTGTAGGTGCTCTTGATGTATACGGATAGATCCGCCACCTAACTCAACACCATTTAGTACTATATCGTATGCTATAGACTCTATCTGCTCAACATTATCACACTCAAGATTTTTAGGCATAGTAAATGGATGATGAAGTGCTTTTAGATTACCATCTTCTAACTCAAACATAGGAAAATCTACAACCCAAACAAACTCAAATCTATCTGAATCTATAAGATCCATCTTCTCATGTTCTGCTATATAGATCCTAAATCTTCCCATGTAGTCCAATACACGCTTCTTATGACCAGCACCAAAAAAGACAACATCTCCAACTTTAAGAGAGCATCGCTCAATGATAAGCTCAATATCTTCTGGTTGAAAAAACTTTATAAGTGGACCTTTTAGCCCATCCTCTTTCATCTGAAAATACCCCAAGCCTTGAGCACCAAACTGTCTAACATACTCCTCAAAGCCCTTCATCTCGCGTTTTGAGAAGATGGTATCACCCTGTGGTACCTTAAGAGCTTTGATACGGTTAGAGATAGGATCTTTTGCTATCTTTGAGAAGATCTCATTGTCACATCGCTCAAAGATATCGATCACATCTACCATACCAAGGTCATATCTTAAATCTGGTTTATCAGAACCATACTTCTCCATAGCATCGCTATAAGTTATGCGATTAAATGGTGTAGCTATAGTGTGTCCAGCTGCACTAAACATTGCAACTATAAGCTGCTCTGCCACATCTATGATCTGCTCTTGATCACAAAAGCTCATCTCAACATCTATCTGTGTAAATTCAGGCTGGCGATCTGCTCTTAGATCTTCATCTCTAAAGCATTTTGCTATCTGAAAATATCTATCGAACCCTGCAACCATGAGAAGTTGCTTGAAAAGCTGAGGAGATTGAGGAAGTGCGTAAAACTCTCCATCATGAACACGACTTGGCACAAGGTAATCTCTAGCACCCTCAGGAGTTGACTTAGTAAGTATCGGTGTCTCAACTTCTAAACAGCCTAACTGATCCAATATATTTCTAGCAGCAATAGCTACTTTTGAGCGTAGCGCAAATGTCTCATAAGAGCTTTTTGAACGCAGATCAAGGTAGCGATACCTTAACTTGGTCTCCTCACCAACACTCTCATCTCCTATCACAAAAGGTACAGGAGAAGAGCGGTTTTCGATGATTAGCTCATCTACCACAATCTCAATCTCACCAGTTTTTAATCGTTTATTGGTTAGTCCTTCACCTCTTAAGCGCACCGAACCTTTGGCGATAAGCACAAATTCATCGCGCACTCCAGATGCCACTTCATGTGCGCCTGCACTATCTGCTGGATCACAAACAAGCTGTATAAGACCACTTCTATCACGCAGATCGATAAAAATAATACCGCCATGATCGCGATAGCTATTTGCCCAACCTGCCACTTCAACACACTTTCCAACATCATCTTTACCCAGATCAGTACAGTAGTGACTTCTCAAAACGAACTCCATTAATACTCAATATTTTCCGCGATTATAGCAAATATTCAATAAAGTAGCAGTTAAAAGGTGGCTTAAGGCTAAGCACTTTAGCAGACTCTGATAACTAATCTTTATTTTCACCATATTACTCTTTATATATGTTTACTTTAGCTGAACTAATACTTAATTTAATGATATTGTTTAAGAGTTTTAAGTGCTTAAAAATAGTATACTTACGATTATAAATAAAACTAATCGAGGAAATAGCTATGGTATTGAGAACAACCCTAACAGCGATCTTGCTGGCGCTTATGCTAGGAGGATGTGTTACGACCGAAGAGGAGCTAGATGATACAGGCTCATCATCTTCTAGTGCTACCAACTCTCCACAGACCATTAGCAGCTCATCTATAACAAATAGCAGCTCATCCACCCATACCGTCATATCAAAATCTTCAAGCAGTAGCTCAACACAAACACGCTCAAGTAGTTCTCAAAATCAAACTAGTAGCACAGTATCTGCAGCATCAAGCATCTCTACAGCAGCATCATCTAGCACAATCAACATATCATCAAGTGGCACATCTTCATCATCTAGCCTAGCCACATCTTCATCAAATAGTCTCATAGCATCTTCATCAAGTAGCTTAACTGTCTCATCAAGCTCTTCATCGAGTAGCCCAATAGTAAAAACCATCAGAATCCAACCATTTGCAAGTCTCACAAGAGAAGAGTACTTTAAACCTATCACAATCAAGCCGACAATAACCTACAACGGTTCAGAAACTCTACGATATTTTTTAGAAAATAGCAATCCATCGCTCATTAATGCTTCAGTAAACTCAAGTGGAACCATTACTATCTCAAGTACAGGAAATGGTACAGGAGTAGGGGTAAGTAGATTAAAACTCATAGCCTTTACTAGTACAAGTACCCATAGTCACTCATTTACGATCACAATAAAAGCAGCAACAAGTGGTGGAGTATCCGCACTGGCTTTTAATGTAGTAAACGATAGAGACTGGGATGAGACAGCTGTGCGTAAAGTCTTATATACCTTTGCTTATGGTGGACATGCTACCGATAGGCAGATTAAGACTTGGGCAGATATGTCAGCAGAGCGTGCCATAGTTCAAATGTTAACATTAAATCCAAAAAACAACCTACTCTCTCCGCTGCAAAATAGCACTCTTCCAAACACAACATCTCTTGAGACATTGTCAAAATTCTGGAGCAGTAATAACCGTTCAAATTTTATCAAGTCTGATGAAAAAGAGCGTTTTAATGTGGCACCTAGATCTTGGGGAGCGCCTGAAACAAGCTGGACAACAGCTGTTTTTAGTAGAGGGCTTAACCCGTTTGTGCATCGTGTAGGCTTCTGGGAGACCAACTTTCATATGTCTGTAAGTAGAGCATCAGGCATATACCCTCTACCGTTATTTAGTTTCTATGATGGCATCATGGATCTGCTTAGTAAAAATAGAAGCTACAAAGATGTCATAGCCAAAGGAGCAAAAAGTGCAGCGGTAGCATACCAGTACGGACACAATAAAAATGTATTTAGAAATGGTCGATTTAGAGGAAATGAGGACTTTGCAAGAGAGTACCACCAGCTCTTTTTTGGTATCTTAGGAGAGTATGATCATAGCTACCATGAAGAGACTGCTATCCCAAATACAGCTAGAGCACTTACAGATATGAGAGCTGTATTTAAAACAGAAACTGCTGGTGGACCAGATCGCGTTGTAACTTTTGGTACTGAATTTCACTATGATGCAGATTTGGACATACTACATGAGACGATATCTGGAGATAGAGCAGATAAAAAGATAGATGCCATAGCAGATATAGCCATAAAACATGAAGAGAGCCTAAAAAATCTTCCTGTTACGATTATTAGCCATTTTGCAGATGACACATTAACAGCACCAACCATAGATAGGATTCGTAGAAGCTGGGCAATGATGGATACTAAGAGACTATTGCCATTCTTAAGAGCATATGCAATCTCTACAGATTTTCACAATCCATCGCGTATTAAGTATGCAAGCTCCATACAACGCATGGTAAGCACCTTAAATCTTCTTACTATTGAGAATGAAGAGGTTGGATACATGTTCTACAGTCCAACATGGTGGCTCTCAAGAGAAGATATTAGAATTTTTACTCCAAAACATGCTGTATTTGGACACCAAACAGGTCTTGAAGCATCCAATGATGGCAATATCTTTAGGTTAAACTACAATCTAAGCACACAGTTTGGATGGTTATACTGGAGATACTACACTTGTGATGGAAAGTGTAAAAAAGATGCCAACAACAATCCTATAACAACTTGGGAAAAAAAGTGGCAAAATGTCATACCTGCAAACAGTAGAGGTGAGTATATCGTTGAAGATGTAGCTCGCTGGCTATGGGAGAGGTTTATAGTAGATGGTGGAAAGCACTACGGCGCCTTAGAGAGAGCTCATGTAGTAGCCCTTCTTAATGGCAAAGATCTATCACTACTAATCAACAGAGCAAATCCGCTAGCTGTATATAACAAAAATCAGATCACAAACAACAGCAGTATAAAAACTCTTATCCATGACGCCTCAGTTGCAAAAATGGATCTTAAAAGTAGTGATGGAGCAAAACAGAGAGCTGCTAACTACAGGGTGAATTTAGCGATATCATTTATAGTAGCAACACCTTACATATATGCACAAGAAGGACGATAATGAAACGACGCGATTTTATTAAACTATCAGTAAATGCGGCTATATGCTTAGCTATTGGTGGGGCAACAACAGCCAATGCTGCAACCAATACGCCTAGAACAGTTATTGACTTAATGCTAGATGGGGGTCCAGACTTTAGGCATCTTATAGTTCCTCCATTTACAACAGCTTCAAATAGTTACGCAGCTGCATACTGGAGAGCTCGTGCCTCAATCTTTAGATCTACTCCAGACAACACAACAAAGCTTAGACAGGCGTATCGTGACAACTATGATGAAGTTGTATACAAGGGTGTTAGGTTTGGCATACTTAAATCGTGCGCTTGGCTAAAGAGTGAGATCTTAAAAGGTAATGTTGCTATCTTTAGTAATGTATTTGCCTCAACCAATAGAGATCACTCACACTCAAAACTGATGCTAGAGTCAGGCTCACTAGAGACAGGTCCACTGGAGACCGAAATTAGTGGCTGGGGAGGCAGATCTGCAGCAGAACTAAATAGCAATGTAGTTGCAATGACACAGGGAGTAAGAGTTGTATGTAATGCACCAGATCCACTTGGTATCAAAGGGTATGACAATAGTCGCGTAATAAGCAACTATGATAGTCGCAACTTTGGTCTTTACAACTACGACACACAGAGTGATCTAGACAACAAGGTAGGCAATAAGAGCATATACTGGTCATCCAATGCTCTACTTAGTAGGTCACTTACTAGTTACTATAGCGCAAAAGATAGTGAAATTCCAGCAAGCAGTCCATATAGAAAATTTATCGATCATGAAAAAAAGTTTCGTAAATTTGGTGGTAGAGTTCAAAATAGACTCAAAAGCAATGCTCTACCAAACAGTATAGAGTCACTCTACACAGGCAATAGCTCACTAAATTCAAAATACTTTGGCAAACAGATTAGAAATCTATACGATAGCTTTGTTGTGCAAGATATACTACAGATGAGATTTGCTAGCCTAGAGTACAAAGGGTGGGATAGCCATAGACAACAACTCAGCTCACTAGAGGCAAAATTTGGTGATCTATTTGGTCGCAATAGAGGTCTTGATACTCTAATACAGCAGCTAAATAGACTCAATAGTAACATATACAACAATAGTGTTTTTGTTGTATCTGGCGAATTTGGAAGACAGCTTAAAAGCAATAGTGACAACGGCACAGATCATGGTCGTGGTAACAACATGATCGTTATAGGCAGCAGTGTCAATGGAGGCTTTTATGGTGATCTATTTCCTCAAGAAGAGACCAATGCTCTTGAGGTGAAAAATAAAGACATAGAGGGTAAAACATCTATGTTTCAAGTCTATGCTAGAGTGCTTGATTGGCAACAAAGTGGTCTTGGGTCAAAAGTTTTTGACCTTGGAAACAAACCTATTGAGAGTGGTCTCAAACTAGCTTCGCTACTAAAAAGATAGGCTATAGAGTCTGATTTAGTATGTTGTTTTTTTGAAAAATTGATCTAAATAGATCTGTCTTAACAGTCTGTTGCATTGTCTTAAAGTGTCGCATATGGTGTGTATCACTTCCAACAAAATCTATCATGCCCTTATCTATAAGTATCTGTGCAAATCTTTTAACTTCTTCTGAATAGTACCCAGCAAGTGAGTTTATGTTAAGCTGAAACAATACACCTGCTCTCTTAAGACTCCTGTATCGCTCTATATCACCGATCATGTATAGGTACCGCTCAGGATGTGCCAAAACTGGTCTATACCCATGCTCTATCATAAACTCTATCATAGAGTCCAGATTGATGGGTAGTGATGCATATGAGAGTTCAAAAAGCAGATAGTTATCTGCAAATGTCAATATATCTCTCTGCGCAATAAGCTCAATTAGATGATCATCTAAAAAGTACTCTGCAGATGCTTCTAACTCTATATTGATACGATTCTCTACTACTAGGTTATTGACAGCTCTAAGCTTAGCAAGGATAATTTTAGAGCTATTTGGATATCTGTGCGACATGATATGTGGAGTGACGATAAGCTTTGTATACCCTAGCTTCTCAAACTCTCTAATAATCGCTATGGACTCCTCTAAGCTATCTACACCATCATCTATATCTGGCATAAGATGTGAGTGAAGGTCTGTTTTGAGATACTCGCCAACTCTAACACCACCTATGCTTTTTGCTTTTTGTGTAGATATTTTTCTAAAGGCGTATAGGATCAGACCCATGCTCAATAAAGCAGCAATAATATACCATATACTACTCTGCTCATCACTCTCTTTGCTCCGTATAAATCGACTATTGTCTATGTTATTTTGGATAACAAAACTACTATTTGTATCTTGTATACTAGATCCAGATAAGCTAGCTAGCGATACACACAAAATAGCAAAGATAGTAAAAATTAATCTCAATCTATACCCCTGTATTGACTCTACTTTTTGCCATACCCATATCCGTATCCGTATCCAGATGTTTTACTCATCTGTGCTCCATTTAAGACAATACCAGCACTACTTAGTTTCTGCTCATGAACAAAACGGTTAATGTTTTTCACAAACTCTTTTTTTGAAAGATTGGCTCTTAAGATAAATAGATTTATATCTGAAAGCTTCATCAATATCATAGCATCAGTTACAAGTCCAACTGGCGGGGAGTCAAAAATGATATAGTCATAATCTGCAGATAGCATCGATACGATATCTTGAAAAACTGGTGCCAATATTAGCTCTGAAGGGTTTGGGGGAACTGGTCCAGCAGTGATGATATCTAAGTTTTCCTCAACATCAACATGCACAACCTCATCTAAGCTATTACTAGAGGAGAGAAGAGTACTCATGCCGATAGTGTTAGAAAGATTGTATCTCTCATGAACTCGTGCACGACGCATATCTAGATCCAACAAAACAACTCGCTTGTGACTCTTAGCAATTAGCTGTGCTAACTTGGATGAGATTGTGCTTTTGCCCTCAGAAGATATGGATGATGTTATGGTGATAATCTTTGTCTTAGAGTGATTTTGCAAAAACTCCAGATTGGTTCGTACAACCCGCATAGCCTCACCAAATTGCTCTGAACTATCAATCGACTTAAAGTGTGGCAAAACTCCATATATCGGCATGTCCGTTAGAGCTTTAATATCTTCTATATTACCCAAAGTATCATCACGAAAGTTACGCCATAGTGCCAACAGTACACCTAAAACCAACCCAAAAATAGACCCAATAATAACCATGGAGAGGCGCTTAGGTTTAATGGGGCTTTTAGGTTTTAATGCTCTATCTATGATCCTTGTTTCTGAAACCGTAGATGATTGTATGATTGCCATTTCAGCACGCTTCTCTAGTAAAAAAGAGTATATCTTCTCATTTACCATAAAATTTCGTGTAAGTCGCGATAGATCGCGTTGCTGTTTAGGTAGATTTTTCATCTGTTTTGTATGTTTATTGATAATTTCAGTTAGTCTAAATTTTCTATCTTTAGCACTTCTGATACTGCTCTGAATGGTCTTTACAAGTGAATTTCTCAATGATGTAAGCTGCTGTGTTACCTTCTGTACATCTGGATGTAGTTCAGTAAAATCTACAAGTAGAGAGTTGCGCAAACTACTGGCTTCTTGTATTTTTTGAATCAGTAGATTAATGGTAGAGCTAGCCTCACGCTCTGCTACACCAAGATCTATGCCTGAGATATCATCATTAGTTTGAATGTAGTCCAAAGTGCTCTCTAGGACACCAAGTTGCATATCTAGCTCATAGCGTTGACTCTCAAACTCTGCCAATTTACCAGCTGTCATCTGAGCCTTATCGTCTATATCAACTACTATATTGGTAGCCTTGTAACGCTGTAGAGTTGCTGCTGAGTTCTGTAGTGTTTTATTGATGGCATCTAGCTGTGTATCTAAAAACTCAAGTGCTTTTTCACTACTTTGAGTCTTAAAGTCGATTGTCTCTTGAATGTATGTCTCTGCAATAGCATTAACAATCTCTTCTGCTCTTTGAGCTACGCTATCTTGAAAGCTAAGACGCAAAATAGTGCTTTTTGCCAAGGTAGAGATAGATAATCTTGATGCTATAAACTTACTCATAGCCTCATCTGAGGAGATGGTAAATGAGTATGACTGCGCAGTAAGATCATGTACCTTTTGTACACTTAAGTTAAACCAAGGAGTTGAGATAGGCTCTCCAAACATATGTATCTCATCATACTCAAGTGCTCCATTTGATGTGGGAGTAGATATAAATAGTGAGCGAATATATGTCATAAGTTGACTTTTTTTTCTAGGCTTTAACAGAAGTCTAAAGTGCTTATCATCTACAGGAATAATAGCAAATGGCGTAGTTACACGATCACTAATATGGTCTGCTTTGACGATAAATGGTGATGCTTTATACAGTTCTGTTGTTTTATAGTTATGTGTTTTAAAATATCTTGTATTGATATTTAAGTTCTCAACCGCCTTAGATATGATAAATCTTGATCTAAGAAACTCCTTATCGTTATCTAGATTACTACTCTCTTGCCCTAATGCCAAAGAGATGAAATCATCTTGACTACCCTTCTCGCTTTTGATCAAAATGGTAGTTTTTGCCTGATAAACATTTTCAGACAAGTACGCCATTACTGCAGCAATAGATGCTGCTATAAACACTATAAAGATAATTGAATATTGATATTTTTTTAAAACTTTAAATAGGTCTCTTAAGTCAAACTCACTACCCATAGATCCGCTAGTAGCTAGCTTGTTTTGAACTCTAGACTCCACTACCAATCTCCATTATGTATAGTAGTGATCTGAGTAAATGGGTTTAAGATTGCTGATATAAGCTGCAAAAATGGCATTCTTTCACGAAATAGAACATTGGAGGCTTTGCTATCGCGAGCTGTTACAAAAACTATGTCGTTTGGTTGTAAGATAAGGCTAGAGTAGCGGATAGAGTTAAAATCTGTTAGATCCACTTCACGAATTTCGGGATTGCGCAAACTGCCGCGAATAATCTTGATATTTGTTCTCTTTGCATCAACCGTTAGGTCTCCCCTAGATGCTAGCGCCTCAAATAGCGTCATAGTTCCATTAGTAATCAGTGATACACCAGGCTCCCTAACCTCACCTAAGACAAAAAGTCTCTGGTTGATAATCTTTACTGAAACATAAGGATTTCTAAGGTACTTTCTATACTCTTGCATCAATTTTTGAGCAGCTTCATTCTCTGTTAAACCAGCTATTTTGATGAGACCAACCAAAGGTAGGTGGACTACACCATCAGCTCCTATTAAGATTCCTTCATCGCCAACCCTTTGAGTATAGCTATATTGACCACCTGTGCTCAAGAGTTGATTGAGTTGACCAGAACCTGTTGATGACTGATTAAAAGCGGTGATCTGAACACGATCTCCTTTTGAAATTTTCCACTCAAAAAGCGACTCATTGACATACTCTTCATCTGAGACCTTCTTGATCACCTTCTCCTCATTTACATTGTTGCTAAATCGATTATAATCTTTAACCGAGCAACCAGATAAGATAAAAACCATAATCAGCAAACTAAAAATAGCTACTTTTTTCATTTTCTACTCCATTGTAAACTTAAGATTTAATATAAGTGTGATTATACATTAATATAGATTAAGATCTACAACTAGCAAAAGTAGCATCCAAATTTGACCATAATCAATCTTTAACTAAAAAGATGATACTATGCTTTTATGAATTTAGCTCTATTGATAGTTGCGGCAGTAATCTCATTTGTTCTTATATCTATGCTTATAAAATTTGCCAATAAACTAGGTCTTATCGATATCCCAAATCAGCGTAGTGCGCATACAGAGATTATGCCACGCGGTGCTGGTATTGGGTTTGTATTGGCTGTCATACTCACCCCGATGATAATTGATTTTAACTTCTTCACAGAGTACTATTATGTATTTCTTGCGATTATTATAATCTTTATTGCTGGTGGACTAGATGATAAGTACAATATATCACCAAAGATAAAATTTATCTTTATCTTTACCGCAACACTAATGTTGTACATGCACGACATAGAGATAAGCTCCCTTGGTGATTATTTTGGCTTTGAGCTATTGATCCCATCTTTTCTTGTGCTTATATTTACCTTTTTTGCCATTGCTGGGTTTACAAATGCACTCAATCTCATGGATGGGCTAGATGGGCTTGCTGGCTCTGTATCGCTCATAATGTTTATCTCTTTTCTTGCCATAGGTCTAAATCACAATGATGCATTGATGATAAACCTATCGACCCTATACATAGGAGCACTACTCTCATTTCTATTTTTCAACTGGAATCCAGCAAAAATTTTTATGGGTGATAGCGGCTCTTTAACACTAGGGTTCTCTATAGCACTACTTAGTGTGCAATCTCTAAACTATGTTGAGCCAACTGCTGTGCTGTTTCTATTGGCTCTACCTATTTTTGACACCTTTATAGTGATGCGTCGTCGTATCCAAAGAGGTCTGTCTCCATTTGATGCTGACAAAACACATCTACATCATCTTCTATATAAAGTCAAGCTAGATGTGAGATTTACTACTGTCATGTTGTTGTGTATGCAGACTATATTTTCCATCATGGGGTATCAGATGCATAGTGCAAACAACACTTTAACTCTTATTCTTTTTGTACTATTTTTCTATATTTTTCTCAATCTTTTTGATGAGCGCCTGCGATATCGTAAAAAAGATAAAAATAGTGATACTAAAGATAAAACTTAGCTATTTTGAGTGATCGCCTCTCTGTATCTATCTATGACGATCTGCTGATCAAACTCTACTACAACTTTCTCTCTGCCAAGCCTACCCATCTCTTTGCGCTGAGCAGCTGATAATGAGACCATTTTCTCAACTTGTAAAGTTAGAGACTTAGAGTCTTTAACTTTACACAGATAACCATTTACACCATCATCTACAACCTCTCTACAGCCTGGCGTATCTGTTGTAATGATAGGTTTAGCTAGACTTGCTGCCTCAAGTAGAACTCGCGATAGACCCTCTCTGTAAGATGGCAAGACAACACAATCATACTGCTGCATAACCGAACAGACATCATCAGTTGAACCAAGATAGACAATAGCACCACTCGCTTCCCAATCTTGCATCTGATCTTCTGTTATAGCGGTTGGATTTGCCATGTAGTATGAGCCCAATATATAAAACTGTACCCTATCGTTATCTATAAAAGATTTAGCAGTTTGCACATACTCAATCAACCCTTTATCGCGCACCAATCTTGCTACAAATAAAAACTTAATCTCTTGAGTGACACTAGAGCTATCGTCACTTGGCTTAAATCTCTCTGTATCTATGCCTGATCCTGGTAGAAGATCTGACTGTTGCTTGCTAGCTAATTTAAGCTCAACAAATAGATCTCTATCATGTGAGTTTTGAAAAAAAACTTTTTTAGAGCCTTTTAATGCAACACCATAGAGCCATTTTGCAACTCTTGAAGAGAGACTATTGTTTAAAAATACAGTGCCGAGCCCAGATATATTATTGACTGTAGGTATGCCTAAAAATTTTAAAGCTATAGAGCCATATATGTTTGGTTTAATCGTATAGTGCAGCACTATATCGGGTTTAAGTTTTTTATATAGATGATAAAAATCCCAAATTAGCTTCAGATCCTCTAGAGGGTTTGTACCTTTATTGTTTATATCTATATGGTAGTGCTCTATGCCCAACTCTTGAAGTTTATGTGAATACTCATCTTTAGGAGCAACTGCTACAACACAAAATCCATCATCTTGTAGCGCTTGAGCAAGAGCTAATCTAAAGTTAAATATATTCCACGAGGTGTTGGTAACTATAGCGATTTTTTTCATGAGTGTTTCAGCAATCTATCATATATAGATGATAACTTTGAGCAGTATATATCGTTGTTAAAGTTAGCACTAGCATACTCAACAAGTTCATCCGCATACTCATCTCTCTTAAGATCATCTAAGAACTCAACAATACGCTCAATCTCATCTATATCAAAAAAATTATCTATAAGTATGGCGCCTGATAGATCTTTTACTATTGCTGGTATACCTCCTACATTAGAGGCTATGATTGGTTTTGCACACATCATGGCCTCTATGATAGAGAGTGGCAGATCTTCTGTAAAAGATGAGATACAGTAGAGATCTATACGCTCATAAAAACTCTCCATCTGTGCTACAAATCCTAAAAATTGAACTCTATCTTGCACTCCTAGCTTCTGTGCATACATCTGAAGCGTCTGTAGCCATGTGCCATTGCCTGCAACTACAAGCTCAACATCATACCCTCTCTTTAAGAGCTCAGAGATCATAAAGATGGCTCCTTCTATATTTTTTAGAGGTATCAATCTTGATGCTACACCTATGGTTAATGTTTGCCTCTTCTGTTGAGGAGTGTTAGTAGCTGGCTCTATATCAACAGAGTTAAACAGAAGTGTCATCTTCTTGCTATCATATCTCTCTCGCTGAAGACGCAAATCATAGCTTTTTTGTGATACAACTAAAAATTGATCTGCTAGAGAAGATGTTGCTCGATCTAACCACAACTTAGGCTTAGATATCCAACTAGACATTCCATGGTAGTGATTTACAACTCTGCTCTTAGGTAGTGAGAGCTTTAAAAATCTACTTAGCATATTTGCATTGTACATATGTGAATGTATGATATCTGGTCTAAAAGATCTTAAACTTTTTACAAATCTATATAGCTCTACTAGATTAACTACAGACTCTATATTGAAAATCTCCAACTCTATATCGCTATTTTTAAGCTGTGGTAGTAGTTGAGTTCTATTTTTAAGCACAAATAATTTCACTTCATAATCTTCACAATTTATGCCATTTAAGATATTGATCTGCTGTTTTTCAGCTCCACCTAGACTCAATGTTGGTATGATGTATGCTATCTTAGTTTTCAATGATCACTGCCTTCTTTTTGCCTCTTGAAGTTGCTACTAACTTCTCAACTTTTCTAACTTCTAGTTTATATTTGGTGCCTATCTTAGCCTCAAGAGCTTGTCTAAAACTACTAAACTTATCTATCTTGATGATATCTGTAGATAGATAGTTTAAAACCACTTCTAATTTTTGATTGTTGAGTATAAGTTGTGACTCAAACACTTCTGTAGGCAGACACTTCAAGACAACTGAAAAGCGCGTTATATAGTTGCCATCAACTGTCTGAAAGATATCTTCATCACGCCCTATAATCTCATCTAAGATTAGACCTCCACTACCACAACTACAAGATTGATCCTCAGATACAACACAAAGATCACCAATCTCATAACGCACAAGTGGCATAAAATGGCTAGTTAGGCTTGTTACAACCATCCTACCCTCACTGCCTACACTAGCACCATCTCCATCACCATCTAACACCTCAAGCAGACCTGTAGTGTCTGCAGTATGAAGTCTACCTTGAGTACAAGTAAATATAAAAATAGACTGCTCATTTGAGCCATAATAGTCAAAAACTTTACATCCAAAGACTTTTTGAATCTGATCTCTTTGATAGTCATGAAGCTTTTCAGCTGTTGTAAACACATGCTTTACACACTCAATCTTATAGCCTCGCTCCTCAAAGAGTTTTGCTAGAAGATAGATTGCTGATGGATAACCCTCAAGCGCCTCAATCTTATGTGTCACAATTGCATCTAAATACTTCTGTACACTATCTGGCGATATGTGAAAAGCGGAGAAGAAGTAGTGTTGGTTTATGTAGTCTTTTCTATATATAACCCTCTCATCACTTATATCATGTCCTGTAATACGACCCAATGGTTTAGATGGGTCATAGCCAAAATCCATCATGGTCTTCAAAAGTAGGTGAAAGCGGGATTGAAGATCTTGCACACTAACCTTAATCTTCATAGGTGAGCCGGTAGATCCGCTAGTGTGTAGAGTTCGACTATTGGCTTTTGTAATGAGAGATGAGTAGAACTGATCTGTTTGAGACTTTAGTACTTTTTTGCTTAACAGAGGAAGTTTTGAAATATCATCCAAGCGGTCTAGACCACTATAGAGCTCTTTTTTATCCATGTAGTATGGGCTATGGTCTGTTATATCATCTAAAAATAGATTTAACCTCTCAACTAAACTTTCTGGGCTATTGGGTACTACACTTTTTGAGATTTTTTTAGCTATCTTGCTCATAGGGTTAAGTAGTGGTATGTAGCCATATTTTTTATATAAAACAGCTATGTTTTCGATACTTATTAAGATATTTTGTACAACTAGTGGTGATTTTTTATATAGTTTTTTTAACATATCTATCTTATAGCCCGTCTAAGTTTTTTAATGCTATCTACTATAAATGAGATACTTTTATTGCCACTAGCACGCCATATTTGAAGTTGCAAAAACATAACATTTAGGTCTGATCTAATGATCTTTGGGGTAAACTCATGATAGGCTGCAACTCTTGATATTTTATGTCGTCTGCAGTTAAATTTATTGAGCTCTGAGCCTTTTGAGATAAGCTTATAGCCAGACTCAAAGGCTAACTGTTCTACTCTCTCATTATTGCCACCACCAGGCCATACCAGATACTCAACCCTCTTGCCCAACACTCTCTCAAGGTAGTTGCGTGTACCAAGAAGCTCTTTTTTTAATCTCTCAAGAGATTCATCTTCACTCTCGTAAGATCCTAGTTTATTATCTGCGCGATAATCAGCAGCTATTTGCTTTTGTACCTCAAGATTTTCGTTGGCACTTTTTGATGGATTGTAACTATCTATACAAGAGCGTATAAACTCAACAGACGGCTTAAAAGCTCTTAGATTAGCAAGTGATTTCTCATTCTTAAATATAGGATAACCTAACGGTATTTGCTCTAAACTATCATTGGTAAGCCACTTAGCCTTCTGCTCTATATTGTCGTTCCAAAATAGCCAAGGTTCTATCTGAGTTCCATCATAAACATCAATAATTTCATCACTAACTGGATACCAAGTGTGTGTGTAGCCATGTGCTTGAATATCAACCAAACCAGAGGACTCCATCTCTAAAAGCTCCTCTTCACAAAGATACCCCCACCACTCAGATAGATTCTCTTCAGTAGTTGCATCAACAAAAGGTCTGACTGGATGTCTCTGTATAAACTCTGGTGTCACAACAACACTAAACTTAAAGTTTAACTCTTTCATAATCTTAAAAACAACACTCCAGTTGTCTAAAAAGCCATCATCAAACTGAATCATGATACTTTTTTTAGGTAGCTGTTTTATGCCGTGCATATGCTCATACAACTCATCCCAATTGCAAGCATAATACCCTCGTTTAGCAAGATACCTCATCTGCTTAACAAAAGTCTCTATATCGCAAGTGAGAAAACTCCATGCTCTTGTTGTGTTATGGTCTGCTACGGAGTGGTAATATAGTACCGGTATCGCATCTGCATACATGGCTATAACTCCTTGTCTAATATCTTATTAACATACCCATCTGCGCCATCTTGAGATACCACTTTTGCAGGCACTCCAGCTACAACACTATTGTCTGGTATATCTATGTTTACAACTGCATTTGCACCTATGGCAACATTGGAGCCTATGTGGATTGATCCAAAAAGCTTGGCACCTGGTCCTATGTAGATATTGCTACCTAGTGTTGGGGAACCTTTTTTACTGCCTCGATTTGATCTACCGATAGTTACGCCTTGAGAGATATTGACATTATCTCCTATCTTTACGCCACTACCTATGATAATTCCACCCCAGTGACCTATATAAAAACCTCTGCCTATAGATGTCTCAGAGTAGATCTCTATGCCATACTTTATCATCTTCTGCTTTAGGATAAACTTCATCAATTTGTTATTGTACTTTTGAGACAATCGAAGCCACACGATATAGCTAAACCCTGGAACCAACAGGTATGTTCTCAAAAATGACTTAAAACTGGTCTCTTCATTGTACCGATATAGATCATACTTTAAAATTTCACGCAATCTCACTTAACACCTCCTCAAACATAGTTTCATACTCTTTTATGATAAACTCTAAGTTGTATCTTTGAAATACACTCGCTCTAATCTGATCTGCATCTATCTGGTGATCTACATGTAGATCAATTGCGTCTCTTAATTTTGATACACTGTACGGCTCCACAAACCATCCATTCTCCGCCTCAATGACAATCTCCTCGATACCGCCAGGAGATTTAAATGCCACAACAGCAGTACCACATGCCATAGACTCTAATACGGTATTTGGAAAACCTTCAAACTTGGAGCTCAAAACCATCAGATCTGCATCTCTCATGTAGGGGTATGGATTATCTTTAAACCCAAGCAGCTTGACTCTGCTTTGTAATTTTAGATTGTCAATCAAAGCCAAAAGCTCCTCTTGCTTTGACCCCTCACCAATAATAAAGAGTCTAATATCATCCCTTCTGCTTAGAGCAATAGCCTCAATAAGCAGATCATAACCCTTCACGGACTCTAAGCTACCTACGGCAACTATATTTTTCATATCACGCGTAAGTGAGCTTTTTTGACCACTCAATTTTAACTCTATATTGTCAAAATCTATAGGGTTATTGATCACACGCATGAGATTTTTTTGAATTGAAAAATTTTCATGAAGATCTTGCATCATATATCTAGACTGACACACAACTCGATCAAATTTTGGATACAGTCTCTTATATAGAGCATTAAAGATTGTTGGGTATCTCTCGTTTTTATTTAAGATACTTGGTATGCTAGCCTCTCTGGCTACAAATCTAACATCTCTTGGCATAAATATCTTAAACATCATAAGTAGTAGATTTAAATGTCCAAGAGTAGAAAATACAATATCTGGCTTATGGGTATTGATAAGTTTTATCAGTGAGCCTATAGATCTACTCACTCTTGATTGTTTTAGATCTACTATCTTAATATCGTCTCTTAAATCTTTCAGATACGATCCGCGTTTCTCAAGCAGCACCAGTGTGATATCAAAAAGAGTGTGATCTAGATTATTGGCAATTATACTAACAACACGCTCTGCGCCACCTCTATGTAGCGATGGAATAATTAAAAAAATCTTATGCATTTTTGTCTCCTAGTCCCACTTTATAAGAGTGCTCTTCAATGTAGATAGATATATACAACAAGACAAAAAGTATAACTTTTAAATTATAGGTCACAATGGCATTGTCCATAACTAAAAGTGCAAAAAGAAATATCTGCAATACCCTCTTCTGTGTGCTAGAGTGTACAGATCTAAGCTTAACATATGAGTAGATGAAGATCAGGTAGTACAACAACATGCCTATCAACCCAACACCAACAATCAGCTCTATGTAGTTATTGTGCGCATAGTAACCCATGTCGTTATGTTTTGAAAATGTTGATATGCCAGTTCCAAGTAGCGGGTTTGCAAAAAAAGCCTCGATACCGCTTTGGATAAAATAGAGCCTATCTCCTGTGCTTCCACCCTCTACATTTTCACCAATAGCGCCCTCAAGCTCCATAAATCTATCTACAGTTCTATCTACCTTTTTTTGTAAAAACTGAGCATCTGAAAACTTGACTACCGCAACTGCAAAGAGTGCGCCAACAAGCAGAAGCTGCAAGATACTCTTGTAGTTTCGGACATGCTGGATCATAAAAAGAACTATAAGAAAGATGCCTATAATAATCCCTTTTTTAGAGACTGTTAAAAATATAACATACATAGCCAAAAAGAGATTTAAGATTAAAAATACCTTAAAGACTCTATGTCTCACTTGATCCCACAGCATCATAGTAGCAAACATACTAAGTAGCATAACAATGGCCATACTACCAGAACGCGCCATAGTCCCTATGAACTGTAGCTGATTATAAAATGGGTTATAGATCTGAATAATGTCTAATGCTACAAGATAGTTATAAAAAGCTCCAGCTATGATACCGTATAAAATATAGTTATTGATATTGAATTTCTTAATAAGATTATAGAGTATGATGATATTGATAGCATTTAAAAATACTGTTTTTGCCATACTTTTTGATAGCTCAAAGTCTATAGACCACAAAAGACTTAAAAATACAAAAAGTGTAAATAGCGAATAGAGCACCACATAGTAGTTTATCTTTAAAATTGACTCTTTGTTGATTAGTAGATATAGTATAAAATATGACCACAACAAGATATTGATGCTATTGCTGATATAGATGTTGATTTTTAGTGGAAAAACAATCTGAGATGCTATATAGATGGCCAAAAATAGACCTGCAATCTCATCTGAGAAAAGGGTTAATTTTCTAAGTTTAAGATGGCTCATTCTCTGCTCTTAGATCATTAATCAAATCTTCTATCATAAACATTGCTGGACATATTTTACTCTCTTGCCACTGCAAGTTGTTGCTCCAATAGCCTGTGCAGTTTAAAAATACAGAGTGAGTAAAAGCGTAGCTAATCTCTATAATCAATGGTTGGGAATTTGAGATAATAAAATCATATGCCACAGATTGGGATTGTAATTTTTTGCTTGTCTTAAAAGCTGTCTCAATGCACTGCATCGGTATACAGGCTGGGTCAAATATAAAGTTACCACTTCCAGATGCCCTAAAGTCTCCATCTCTAACCATTCTTTTAATAGCAAGGGCTCTATTGCCTATAATGACCACTCTGATATCACTATCGCTACCAGGAATAAAGTCTTGCGCATAGATATAGTTTTTATCTATTGGCATGTTTGCTAACCTGCTATTTGGAATAATAATTCTGCCGATACTCTTTAGAAGGTTGATCAAACTTTGGACTGTTTTATCTCGCCTAACTTGCCACCAACGCTCTTTAAAAGTACTAAATCGATTTACCCCAAAACCTCTTCCAAATGCTCTTTTGATATATCTTAATGCACTACTTTTATCTCTTATAAGCCTGACATTAGATGCCCCTGCACCCCCACGCAGCTTATAGACCTTTGGATAATCTGTATTTTTTGCCCACTTTACAGCGGACTCTTTTGTATAAAAAACATAACTTTTAACCATGGGAGCTTCAATGGCTTCTAGTAGATACTTCTGCCCCACTTTATCATCAAAGTGCCAAACTGTTTTGGTATCTGGAAAAAGCTTTTTGCCTACAAGCTCCAAAGAGTAGGTGAGCTGTCTAGCAAATAGTATGGCTTTATGATCGTTATGGTGCCAATGCCACATCAGAGCATCACACTCTTTAAGCTCCTCCATGATGGTTGTAGAGTAGCAGTCAACAAGCTTATAATCGATACTATTGTCTTGGCAATACTCTATCCACACATCAGAAAAAGATCCTTTGTTATGAGCAATGGCAAGTTTAAAATCTGTCATGCTTTAACCCCAAGCAGTCTTTTAACATGAGTCATATTGGGGACTCTAGGATTTTCCACAAACCTTCTAATCATGTTGATTTTACGCTGACGAAGAACTCTTTTCTTATAACTCTGATCTGATGTAGGTATCCATTTTGGTATAACAAAATCTCTTTTTTTCACAACGCCATCTTGAAATTTAACAGTATAGTGCCCAACCTCTAAGTCACTAGTTAGTGTTACAACCATAGACTCTCTATTGCTTCTGCGCTGCTTTTTAACAAATCGTTTGGTAAACTTAGTGCCATCATGCATGGAGCCCATATTGATATCTGGGAAAATAAAATTTCCTATGCCGTAGTATATATGTTTGTCTCTATAGATCTCATGGCTCTGTACAATATGAGCATGATGACCCACAATCAAATCTGCTCCAGCATCGATGCAGCTATGTGCTATCTGGACATCACTATATTTTGGAAATGAGATCTCCTCATCACCCCAATGAAACTGCAATACTACAAAATCTACACTATCACGAATAGCTCTAATGTCTTGAATAACGCTATCTAGATGTAGTTGCGCTATAGCAATATCATCAGATACAGCAGAGTGTGTACTTGGACAAACATAACCCAATATAGCAATTTTTTTCTCTCCTAGATGAAGCAGATATGGGTTATTGAGACAGCTATCTGTATCTCCAGCACCAAAATAGCTGATATCTTCTGATTCAAGCAACTTTATCGTCTCTTTAAGAGCTTCTGATCCATAGTCTAAAGTATGGTTATTTGCCAAAGATACAGCTATGGGATTATGAGAAAATGTCTCCTTTATGAACAGTCCATCACTACTCAAAATAACCTTATTGTGCGCTATGTCATCGCTACTTGAAGCTACATGTTCAAAATTGAAGATAAACCTATCCATTGGCAAATCAACCTTACAGACTCTATCTAAAAAAACATCACCTAAAAAATCTACTCTCATCTAAAAACCTCCCTCTATAAGCTTAGTTACACACGCTCTGTGCCAGTCTAGTTTGTGCATATCTGGCTGATAAGTATTGACAATATCACCACTTGCAACCTGCTGAATAAAACTAGATATCTGCTCAAGCTCATCTGAGCTACAAGAGCGGACAAGTTCTGAGTCTATCTTTTGAAGCAGATCTCTTATTTCACTATCTTGTGGCGCTACATTGATCACTGGCTTATTGATGATAATATAGTCAAAGATTTTTGTTGTAACAATACCTCTAACACTCTCATCTTGTGAAATGATGTCATTATGTATCACCGATATCAATAGATCGGCTTGATATAGCGAAAGTAGTGCTGTTTTTTTAGGTACATTGCCATGAACCACTACTAAATGCTCTAAGTTATAGTTTTGAAAATTATCTATTGCCACATCACCTCTACTTCCAAAGTAGTGCACTCTAAGATTTTTACGCAGTTGTGGATCTAGTAGACAGATTGCTGCTGCTATTGAGGTTAAATCTCTACCTTCGTAGAGTGTTCCTGTATATACAAGGTTAAAAAAAGAGTTATCAATTCCTATATCTGCACTCAACGCATCACTCTCCAAGTTTACAATCTCATCAATATACTCTAGATCTGGTAAGTTATATAGAACATTGATCTGCTTAGTTGTTGTGTTTTCGCCCAGTTTTATCCTGCAACCATCAGATACGGTTGTAACAAGTGCTGCGCTATCCATAAACATCTTCTCAGCACACTTAATCATAAAATTTTGGATAAAATTTCTTCTACTATGTGGTTGAGCGTACCATAGATCTCTAAAATCAAGTACATAAGGTATCTTTTTTGATTTTGCGACCTTATATGTTGCATAAAATGATACAAATGGTGATCCAGAAGAGACAATAAGATCTATCTTACGCTCATCTGTAATCTCTTGAAGTTTCCTTGTCAAATCTACAATCCAACCAATGCTATTATCAAACCCTAAACTAAATGCAACTCTTCCAACTGCCTTGAGTGCATAGGACTTAAAGCTGCCGCTACTCTTGTAGAGATAAAAAGTATCTTTAAGTCTATATCTAGTACGAATAACTTCAATATTGTGTCTCTGTATAAACTCCATACGGCTATCATCAAAAAACTCTTGTTTGATATCGCTCTGATCGATAGTAACAACAATCACCTTCCAGCCCTCTTGTGAAAAACTGCGTGCTATCTTAGATACACGCTCAACAGCAATCGCCTTAACAGGAGCAAACGCTCTAGCAACCAAGACTACAGTTTTAGCACACATCACTACTCCTAAGTACAAAGTTATACCACATCATGATTCTCAACACTTACCTTTTGCATATCCATACGACAAGTATAGATAGATGATATAAAATATAGAAAAAACTCCAGAAAATAGTGCCAAAGCCACCGTGACACTATCTACTACATAACCAACCCACAAACTCAACCCAACACAGATAAGCAAGATACCCTGCCCTAACATGTTAGCTTTTTGCTTATTGAGAATATAGAACATATAACTTAGCGGACTTGAGACAAAGCGTAGAAAAAACATTGGAATCAATATCTGTGTATAGACTCCCGCCTCACTCCAAGCCTCTCCAAAAACAAATGAAAAAATCTCAGGAGCAAATACCAAAAGTATTACTGATGGAACAGTAGCAACCATCAACAACATCTTAAATGTTTTGACATATATATACCTGCAGTTACCATCACGATTAAAATCACTAGCTGCACGCTGTTTAAAAACGGTTGTAACAGAAGATGCCAATACAGTTATCGGAAGACCGACAATACGCCTTGATAACACAAAAAGACCAACTACTGCGGGAGAAAATAGAAACCCAAGCATAAAAATAGGTAGCTGAAGAGAGAAGGTGTTTAAGAAGGCTGCTGGTATATCATACTTTGGAAAGTTGACATGTCTGCTTAACTGCTCTTGCATCTTAGCTCTACTAATATCACTCCAGATAACTACTTTTCTATTGACTATGACAATATATAGAGTTGCAAAAAATTGGCTTACCACTTGGGCTATGATCAATCCAGATGATTGAAAACTCTTTACTCCCAACAGTATAGCAACAGAGGCTGTGGTTGTAGCTTGTGTTACTTTAGATATTGCTAAGTTTTTATACCGTTTGTGACGATTTGTCCAGTTGTAAAATATGTCATAAACCGCAACCAAAAAAACAGTTACAGGGATCAAAAAAAGATACCGTCCTATATCTTGTAACTGATCTATGGTCATAAAGTATGTATAAAAGATCGATACAATCAACAAAATAGTTAAGCAAAAAAGTGATGCTATCAGTAAAGATAGACCCAACACATTCAGTGCATCTCTATCTAGCTTTGGCAGAAGTATAGCCATGCTATACCTACCAGATGCCATTACAGAGAGCACAATAACAATAGAAGAGAAGAGAGCAAATAGTCCAAAATCCTCTGGAGAATATAGCCGTGTCAAGATTGGACTTGCGGCTATTGGAATGGCTTGTGCTAAGGTTGTACCACTTAGCATAGTAGTTAAGTTACGAGCAAAATCTGACCTTAGCCTAAACCTACCGATCACTCAAAGCCTCCAAAAATCATAATCTAGTGTTATCTGTCTGTATTGATGCTTTTTGGCTCTGTTTACTTAAGTTTTGAATGTACCACTTAATAGACTCACTAAGTCCCCTATCTACATCATGAGTAGGTCTATAGCCTACCACTGTTTTAAGTTTATCTATATTGGCATTGGAGTGTCGTATGTCACCTGCTCTAAACTCTCTATATATCGCTTTTTTGGCTACAAAACCATCTAGATTCTCCTCTAGTTCTCGGTTTATAGAGCCATATAGATCGTTGAGTGTTAGCTGCCCGCCTATACCAGCGTTAAAAACCTCTGCAAAAGCCTTTTTATTAGTTGTTGTGCCTGCTAAGATATTGGACTGTATAACATTGTCTATATAGGTAAAATCTCGACTTGTTTCACCATCACCATTGATATACACATCTTCTCCACCCATAAGCGCCCCAAGCCACTTAGGTATAACAGCTGCATAGGCTCCATTTGGATCTTGTCGTTTACCAAAAACATTAAAATATCTAAGACCTATGGGCTCCATACCATAGCACTTATGAAACACCCCTGCATAGAGCTCATTCACACGCTTAGTTACAGCATAAGGAGAGAGCAGATCTCCTACTCTCTCTTCTACTTTTGGTAACTCTTGTGAGTCACCATAAACAGAGCTTGACGATGCATATACAAATCTTTTAACACCACTATCTTTTGCAGCCGTAAGCAAGTTTAAAAAGCCAGTCACATTTGATAAATTTGAGGTAACAGGATCATCAATAGACCTTGGAACTGACCCAAGAGCTGCTTGATGCAATATGATATCAACCCCTCTACAAGCCTTTAAGCAACTATTAAAATCTACAATATCACACTCTAAAAATGTAAAATTTTTAGCAGCATCAACACCAACCTGAAACAACATGTCATCAAGATTGCTTCTATAGCCTGTTGAGAAGTTATCAACTCCCACCACCAATTGGTTATGTCTTAATAAAAACTCTGCTAAATTTGAACCTATAAAACCAGCAACACCAGTAACAAGCCACTTTCTCTGTGTAGTCTTAAAACTATCTATCACATCATCAAATGCGCTCATTATAACCTTCCATCTGCGCTATCAAGGATTGACTTAATATCGTAAATAACCTGATTGGAGTTGTCTAGTGTTAATGTTTTATATTTATCATGAGCTACTGCCAACACAATAGCATCATACTCCTCATAATTGACCTGACTTGTAAGCTCTAGATCATACTCTCGCCTAACCTCTTTAGCGTCCGCCCAGTAGTCGGCAATATCTACGCAACAGCCAAACTCTTGTAGCTCTCTGATCACATCTATAACTCTAGAGTTCCTGATATCTGGACAATTCTCCTTAAAAGTAACACCCAAAATCAGCACCTTAGAGCCCTCTATCTTTTTAGACTTTTTGATCATCAGTTTAATCACCTGATTTGCTACATAGATCCCCATGTTGTCATTGAGTCTACGACCTGCTAATATAATCTCAGGATTATAACCAGCCTCTTGAGCTTTGTGTGTAAGATAGTATGGATCAACTCCTATGCAGTGACCTCCAACAAGACCTGGTCTAAACGGCAAAAAGTTCCACTTAGTACCAGCTGCTTGCAATACAGCTTCTGTATCTATATTGAGTTTATTAAATATGATTGCCAGCTCATTAACAAAAGCTATATTGATATCACGCTGAGAGTTCTCGATCACTTTTGCTGCTTCTGCGACCTTTATAGATGGAGCTAGATGTGTACCAGCAGTGATAACCGATGCGTAAAGCTCATCTACAATCTCTCCTATCTTAGGTGTTGAACCAGCTGTAACCTTAAGTATTTTAGTAACCGTATGCTCTTTATCACCTGGATTAATTCTCTCAGGAGAGTATCCACAAAAAAAGTCTTGATTAAACTTCAACCCAGATACTCTCTCCAATATAGGCACACAATCCTCTTCAGTAGCGCCAGGATAAACAGTCGACTCATAGATAACAATATCATCTTTTTTTAGAACTTTTCCTATAGATTCGCTAGCTTTTAGAAGCGGAGTGAGGTCTGGACGCTTATGCTCATCTATTGGGGTTGGTACAGTTACTATAAATATATTGCACTTAGCAATATCATCAAGCGTATTTGTAAATACCATGCCATGCTCCAAAGCCTCTTTGACTTGGGAGCTACTAAGCTCAAGTGTGCGATCAACACCATCTCTAAGTTCATCAATACGCCACTGCGCTATATCAAAACCTACAACGCTATATTTGGCACTAAAAGCGTGTGCTAGAGGTAGACCTACATAGCCTAAGCCTATAATTGCTATTTTTTGATTCATGAGAGTAACGATGCTCCTTGTTTAGTTGACTATTTATGGTACAAGATTAGACAGATTGTCACTTAACTGCTTATCCAAATAAAGAGGCAATTGTAACACACTTGTTGCCATATTTGTCTTAGCCCCACACCCTCCCTATTAACCCTACACAATCTAGATTATGGTTAAAAAAGTGTGTATAAAAACTATCTGTATCTATTTCTGATATAATTTTGATTATGAACATAAATATAAAAAAGGTTGGTATCTGCTTAAGACCATCCACACCACAACTGCGTGAAGTTTTTTATAGTGTCAAATCTATCTTTGAAGCACATGGCATAGATGTCACCATAGACAACATCAGTGGCTCAATGATCGGTATTATGGGACAACCTTTTGAATCTATGTGCCAAAATAGCGATATATTAGTCACCATTGGTGGAGATGGTACACTAATATCAGCAGTGAGGCGTTCGTATGCATACGACATACCTGTTATGGGTATACATGCTGGTAAGTTAGGTTTTTTGGCAGATGTTGGGCTAGATGAGCTTGATGAGGTACTACTATCTCTACAGAGTGGTGAGTTCAACATAGACAAAAGAGCTATGTTAGAGGCCACAATCACAACAGCTACAGATACCAAAAGTGTAGTTGCTTTTAATGATCTTGTCATAACACGCCCATCTATATCTAAGATGATACATGTAGAAGCTTTTGTAGATAACAAAGAGTTTAACACCTATTTTGGTGATGGCGTTATCATCTCAACTCCTACTGGATCAACTGCCTACAACCTATCTGCGGGTGGACCTGTGCTGTTTCCATTAACAAGAGTTTTTGCACTTACGCCGATCTGCCCACACTCACTAACTCAACGCCCTGTTGTACTTCCTGGTCACTATAAAATTGAGATGAGAACGGCTGATGAGAGTGCTTTAGTAGTTGTTGACGGACAAGATATTTACAAGTTTGGTAAAGGCGATAAGATAGATATTCATCTAGCACCCTCATCTGCCAAACTCTTGCATAAAAAGAGCTTTAACTACTTTGATGTTCTCAAAGAGAAGTTAAACTGGGGTGAGTAGGTGATAGAGAGATTTTACCTCAAAGAGTGTCTAAGTTTTAATGTAGTTGATCTTGAGCTAAAGGCTGGATTAGTTGTATTTTCTGGTGCTAGTGGTAGTGGAAAATCTGTACTTTTAAATGCCATACTAGCATCACTTGGACTTCAAGACACTACTGCATCCATAAGTGAGTGTAGTGTATCTTGGAGTATTGATGAGATGCAGTATGGTCTTATCAATGAGCATCCAAATGTACTCAAATGTATCAAGAAAAATAAAAGTCGCTACTTTTTCAACCACCAATCTATCTCAAGATCTCTACTCAAAGAGATAAGCTCCTCTCATCTGCGGTATCTAAGCCTAAAAGAGTACAGTGACTTTAACTCTAAAAATCTGTTAGAGATGATTGATGTGGCGATCTCTATTAAAAATCAATGCTTTACAGAACTGTTACTCAACTACAAGCAGAAATATTTTCAATATAAAAAAATATCTAAAGAACTATTAGAGCTTCAAAATAGTGAACAAGAGCTAAGACAACAAGAGGAATTTGCAAGATTTGAATTTGACAAAATTGAGAGTATTGATCCTAAAATAGGGGAGTATGAAGAGTCTCTAATAGTCAAAAAAAGTCTCTCTAAAAAAGAGAAGCTAGAGCAACTCCTGCTAGAGTCTCAACAGGTTTTTAACTCAGAAAGCAGTGTCTGTGCGCTCCTTCAAGAGCTAGAAATTGAGAGTGGATTTTTTGATGAGTGTATGAATGAACTTAGAGCACATTTTGAGAGTATAGAGCAGAGATTTCATGAGCTTGAAGATGTAGACATAGAGCAGGTGTTAGATAGGCTACAGATGTTATCTGAATTAAAAAATAGATACGGAAGCATAGAAGAGGCACTAAACTACAGAGATCTAAAAGCCAAGGAGTTAAACTCATTTGAGACGCTAGAGCTACGCATAACAGAGCTACGCACAACTCTTGAAGATCTACTTAAGTCTCTGCAGCAAGATGCTAAAACCATAAGCTCCATACGCAAAAGTATGCTAGACGAGATCAACAACTCTATCAATAGCTATCTTAAACAGCTGTATCTAGATAATGCATCTTTAGACTTAACTCCTCAAGAGCTAGATGAGAGTGGCTGTGATAACGCATCTTTAAAACTCATGAGTAGAACTCTACAACAAGTAAGTCAAGGTGAGTTCAATCGACTACGACTAGCACTACTAGCAACAAGATCCGAACAACTCAAAGGTAGCCATGGTGTATTGATGTTAGATGAGATAGATGCCAATCTAAGTGGAGAGGAGTCTATGAGTGTAGCAAAAGTGCTTAGGGTGCTAAGTAGACATTTTCAAATCCTAGTCATATCACATCAACCACAACTCACTGCTTTAGGAGAGCAGCACTTTTTAGTCAAAAAAGATGGTGGCATAAGTAGTGTAGAGGAGTTGGATACTCAAGAAAAACGCATAGATGAGATAGCGCGCATTGTTAGTGGCGAATCCATAACACCAGAAGCTAAAAAACTAGCCCAAACTCTCATCAAAGATAGTCTAGAACTACTGGTTTGAAGTGCTGTTATCATCACTCTTTACAAGATACCCGCTCTCTACCATCATATCTATAATCTTCTTAGCAGTTGCTACTGCAGTCTGAGAGGCAAAGTACTTTCCTTGTGGCTTGATAGCAGTCACTCCAAAGGTGTAGCTACTACCATTAGCATCATTCACAAAACCTACAAAAGATGAGTTATACTGCTTAATATACTTACCTTTAGTGGCTATATGGGCAGTTCCTGTTTTACCACCAATCTCTAGCCCCTCTGTTATAACTCCAACACCAGTGCCTCTTTGCACGGTCTTGATCAACATAGATCTAATTTGTGATGCACTTTTTGGCGACAAGACTCTCTCTTGCTCTACCTCATCAAGATATATTTTTTCACCGCTACTAGTGTCTACTAGCTTGTCAACTACCGTTGGGTTTACCATTAAACCGCTATTGTTAAATGTAGTATATGCGCGTACTATCTGCATCAAGTTGGCATTAAGTCCGTATCCATAAGCAGATGTAGCCTTATATATTGCGCTATTTAGCTGCTTTATAGATGGTAGTGAGCCAACCCTCTCATAAGGTAGACCCTCACCACTGCCTCGTGTCAATCCAAACTTAACCAAACCCTCTCTAAACCGAACTCCATCTAGCCTCTGTGCTAGCTTAGCTATACCGATATTGGATGACTCTACAATGATATTTTCAGATGTAATCCACTTAAATGGGTGCTCATCTACGATCACTTTGCGACCTATCCTATAGCGTCCATTATGAGCTTTTATGATCTCTTGTGGGGTTGTTAAGTTGTTCTCTAAAAGCAGAGCCATAGTGAGTGGTTTTAAAACTGAACCGACCTCAAAACTATACTCAAGCGCACCTATGCGCAACGCTCTATAGTCACTGCGTTGTATCTTTGTTGGCAGATACCTAGATGAGCTAGCAAGTGACAATACTCTACCACTCTTTGAGTCTAGTATGACAGCAATCATCTCTTCTGCTCTAAGCTTATCTCGCATCTGATCTAGTATCTGCTCAACTCTTACTTGCAACTGCAAAGGGATTGTTAGATATAGATCTAGCCCATTAAGAGCCTCTTTATAGTTGCTCTGTTTTGTAAGTCTTCTATAGTTGTTGACATCTCTTGGCGCAAATGATCTACCATCTTTGCGCGCCTTAAGATCCTCATCAAACTGCTTCTCAACACCCTTTACACCCTTGTTGCGCGTATATCTACCATCTTCATACTTTTTTGGATAGCCTATAAGCGGGGTCAATAATCTACCATACGGATATATACGCGCCTCACCACTCTCTATGATATCTAAACCTTTAAGTATAGAGCGACCAGACACACTCTCATAAGCTACAAATACCTGTTTTTGCCTTAGCTCATACGCCAAACTCTTAAGATAACTTGCAACCTTAGGGTCTATGCCATAACTCAAAACCACACTACCTTTGCGTTTAGATAGTTTTTTATATATCGCAGACTGCTCTATGCCACTATAGATCGAAAAGAGCTCTACAAATAGTCTCTTTTTTTTAGGGTCTATACATCTAGTGTCGACCTCAGCTTTATACAGTTTTTTGGTTATGGCTAAGTGGTAGCCATCACGACTAAGTATATCACCACGCATAGCCTTGGTAGTTTGTGAAGTGTATAGGGATGGGATATGCTTTTGCATAAGCGCATTCTTCATCATAACTAAGATGAAGATAATAAACGCTATGAAGATAAGAGCAAAGAGTATGGCAACTCTTCCTCTATTGTTCTCTAATTTTATCTGCTCTTTTTTCATAAGAGTGGAGTATAGCGTTGATAAGGTTAGAAGCAGATAAATGGTACAATACTTAGATGAAAAAAACTATCTTGCTACTACTAGCTACCATAACAGTACTATCAGCTCAATTAGAGATCGGTGCAACATACAAAGGCCCAAAAAAGATAACTATCCTAGATGGCTCAATCTCACTTGGTCTACTAGATGGCTGGAGTGCCACACTAGTAGATAAAAATGGTCCGCTCATCATAAGCTCAAACCATGGTGACGCGGAGATTATTCTACAGACTGACATAAGAGCTAATATACAGACTCAAGAGCTACTTCACAATAGCATAGAATTTTACGACCTCATCTTAGATGCTAATGATCAAATAAGACCCATATCATCACACATATACCATCGCACATACTCTCTTCAGCACTCTAAAATCTATACCGATGCAGATCTCTATCTTGTAAGAGGCTCACACTATAGAGCTGTTATACTGTATGGATTTTTTACGCCTCAAACGCGCGTGCTCGCTCAAGATACCCTGCTTCACATTAGCCAGACAGTAACATTTACCCATCTACCGCCAACAAAAAGTCGACTAGATGCTATGTTGCGTGGTAACCACTTTGTATATTACGAGAGAATGGGCTCTTATAGTGAAAAGAGAGAGTTGTGGCTCTGTAGTGATGATACTATGATGATTCACAGTACAAGATCTTCACTCAATAGCGGAACACGGGTACAGGTTTCACAAACAGGGAAATGGAGTCTAGAAGATACAACACTCTATTTGCATATAGATGATAATGCACAAAGATATAATATAACAACAAACCAACATACGATTTTTATAGATGAAGAGCAGACATTTAAGCTAAGTAATAGCTACTGCAGATAGAAGGTGTGGGCTCAAGAGAGCCCAAGTAAGCTAGCTTACTACTGTAACATTCTCAGCTTGTGGACCTTTTTGACCCTCACCTACTTCAAAAGTCACTTTTTGACCCTCTAGTAGAGTGCGGTGACCCTCAGCATTGATTTGACGAAAGTGTACAAATACATCTGATCCGCCCTCATCTCTTTGAATAAAACCGTAACCTTTTTCCTCATTGAACCACTTAACAGTACCATTAACTAAAGACATACATACCTCTTTTGCGCTTAGCGCGTTTTAATACATCAGATACCCCTGATGGACGGGTGAAAACCAAAAAACCAAAGCTTCGGTACTACGAAGTTCAGATATTTACTTTCATAAGACGAATTATACCAAAATAATCTAAAATATTAGCTTACCCCACATGTAAGCTACTATCTGCTCCTCTCATGAGCAGTAATTGGCTTAAGATCTGCTAAGCCAAGTTTGCCATATGCACTATCTCCCCAAGAGTAGATAGTGCCATCACTTTTGAGTGCTACCGTGTAGTCATTACCAACTGACACACTGCTCCAGTTGCCACTAGAACCTATCTTTGTTGGGGTCAATCTGTATAGTACGGTACCATCTCCTAGCTCTCCAGAGTTATTTTGCCCCCACGCCAAAAGAGTGCCATCACTCTTTAGTGCTACTGTATGGTGGTATCCAACAGATACACTACTCCAGCTATTGTCTGAGCCTATTTTTGTTGGGGTAAGCCTATTAACTCTAGTGCCATCACCCAACTGTCCAGAGTTGTTTCGCCCCCATGCCCAAAGAGTGCCATCACTCTTTAATGCCAATGTGTGCCAATATCCTGCAGATACACCACTCCAGCTGTTGTCTGAGCCTATTTTTACTGGTACAGTTCTATTCTCTTTTGTGCCATCTCCTAGCTGTCCGAGACGGTTATATCCCCATGCCCAAAGCGTGCCATCACTCTTTAGTGCCAATGTATAGTAACTTCCAGCAAACACCATACTCCAGTTGCTGCCTGAACCTATCTTTATTGGGGTGCGTTTATATGTTCTGGTGCCATCACCTAACTCTCCATAAAAGTTGCTTCCCCATGCCCAAAGAGTGCCATCACTTTTGAGTGCCACTGTGTGCTGAAGTCCAGCAGACACACTACTCCAGTTGCTACTAGAGCCTATTTTTGTTGGGATAAGCCTCTCAACACTAGTGCCATCACCCAACTGTCCAGAGCTATTGTATCCCCATGCCCAAAGAGTGCCATCACTCTTTAATGCTACCGTGTAGTCATTTCCAACAGATACACTACTCCATCTGTTATCTGAGCCTATTTTTGTAGGACTTTTTCTACTACTTTTTGTGCTATCTCCTAGCTGTCCAAAATTGTTGTGTCCCCATGCCCAAAGCGTGCCATCACTCTTAATAACAACAACATGACTATTTCCTGTAGATACTCTTGTGTAGTTGCTACTAGCGCTTACTTTTGCTGGAGATAGATGTCTGGATAATGAGCCATTACCTAACTGTCCCTCTCTATTGTCTCCCCATGCCCAAGCTCTACCATTATGATCAATAGCCATGGCATATTGACTGCCCGCACTAATGCTACTATATAGAACTGGAGAGTCTATCTTGGCTGGTCTATCTTTAGAGCCATAAGTGCCATCACCTAACTCTCCATAAGAGCTATCTCCCCAAGAGTAGATAGTGCCATTATCTTTGAGTGCTACTGTATATCTACTGCCAGCAAACACACTGCTCCAGTTGTTGTCTGAGCCTATTTTTACTGGTACAGATCTATTCTCTTTTGTGCCATCTCCTAGCTGCCAAGAGTTGTTATATCCCCATGCCCAAAGAGTGCCATCACTCTTTAGTGCTACCGTGTGGCTACTACCAGCAGACACACTACTCCAGTTGTTACTAGAGCCTATTTTTGTTGGGGTAAGCCTTGCAGTTCTAGTGCCATCACCCAACTGTCCAAAATTATTGTATCCCCATGCCCAAAGAGTGCCATCACTCTTTAGTGCTACTGTGTGATAATATCCAGCAGACACACTCCTCCAGCTGTTATCTGAGCCTATTTTTACTGGTACAGATCTATTCTCTTTTGTGCCATCTCCTAGCTGTCCAAAATTGTTACTTCCCCATGCCCAAAGCGTGCCATCACTCTTTAGTGCTGTTGTGTATACATGGCCTGCTGATACACTGCTCCAACTATTGTCTGAACCTATCTTTATTGGGGTACGCTTATATATTTTAGTACCATCACCTAATCCTCCAAAGCTATTATATCCCCAAGCCCAAAGCGTGCCATCACTCTTTAGTGCTACTGTATGATAGCCTCCAGCAGACACACTACTCCAGTTGTTATCTGAGCCTACCTGCACTGGACTACTTTTGGGCATAAATGCACCACCAGTACCTAACTTTCCAGAGTTGTTACTTCCCCAAGCCCAAAGAGTATTGTCACTTCTAATGGCTACTGTATGAGAGATATTAGCTGAGATACTTCTCCAGTATAGAGTCTGCACACTAATATTGATATCAACTACAGCATTACCGTCTGTAATCTCAATGGTCCCGATATCACTCTCATTGGTCTCTACAGTTTTTATATAACTTATGAGATTGTCCGACACTGTAAAGTTGCCAAATCTACCATCGGCTTTAACAGTAGCACTTAAAGAGTCGCCATCTGCATCGCTAGCAAGCGCACTACTACTCCACTCACTTGTTACGGTTGAGGTGTTAATATCTAGCAGCATCGTAAAATTTGATGCCACAGGGACGCTATTGCTTGTACTAGTAGGTGAGCTACTAGAGCTTCCACCACAAGCAGCCAACAATACTGCCACAAATACCACCAATATTATCTTTATAGATCGCATAACACTTCCTTTGTTAACTAAGATCTACAGATTATATCAGATAAAAATTTTAAAAAGGCTCTCTCTACATTAATAGATAGTTATAAAAAAGGATTGGGTGTTGCTGATTTTAGTGGTTTATATCGATTTTATTACTTAAATGCTAATACTCTGACTAATCTTCAAACCTAGATTCAATATCAGAAAATTGGGAGTGCCACTGTATAAACTCCTCTTTATACATCTTTTCCGCCTCAGATCTTATCTGCAGAACATCCTCTGACTCTCCATATCTCTCTTGTTCACTTAGATCCTTTACTGGTTCAAGCGATAACTCATCTCTAAGCCAAGCGATATACTCACTCTTGTATGGACTCTCTT
>JAMONY010000042.1 GCA_027066325.1 Helicobacteraceae bacterium
CACTTTAGAACTAGCTTGCCAACAAACTCCTCTGGATTTGGGAGTAGGTTATGTTTTATGATACCTTCATCAAAACAGCCACTATCGTCTACACACATAAGCATTTCAAGGTTGTATTTTAGCCCTATACGGTAGTCATCCTCACCATGTCCTGGTGCCGTATGTACACATCCGCTACCACTATCCATCAAGACATGTTCACCTAAGATGATTTGGGAAGTTTTGCCATTCAATGGGTTTATAGCCTGTAGACCCTCAAGCTTTTTAGGGTCTATCTGCTCTACTATCTCTCCGCTTATAACACCAAGCTCTTTGAGTGATTCATAACGCTCTTTTGCTACTATGTATCCATCGCTACTTAGGATATAGCTCTCTTCTGGATTGAGTGCAACTGCTTTATTAGAAGGCAGTGTCCAAGGTGTTGTTGTCCAGATGATGAGAGATCGGCTGCTATCATCTTTAAGAGCAAATGATACAAATATAGAGTCAGACTCTTTGTCTTTGTACTCTACTTCAGCTTCAGCTAATGCAGTCCTTTCAGCCCATGACCAAAAAACTGGCTTACTTCGCTCAACAAGTAGTCCTCTATGTGCGACAGAGCAGAGAGTGCGAAATATATCTGCTTCAAATTTGTAATCCATAGTTATGTATGCTTTATCCCAATCTGCTAAGATGCCAAGTTCTCGAAACTCATCTCGTTGGATATTCACAAATTTTTGTGCATGATCTCTGCACATTTGGCGTATTTTAGAGATCTCTAGCAGCTCTTTTTTTCTCTTGCCACCAAGTTTTTTCTCTACTTGCTGCTCTATAGGTAGCCCATGGCAGTCCCAGCCTGGAGTAAATCTTATGGCGTTGCCCGCAAAGAAGTGCTGTTTTACAATGATATCTTTTAGTATTTTATTGAGTGCATGACCGATATGTATGTGACCATTGGCATATGGTGGTCCATCATGTAGTGTGAAGAGTGGCGCATCACTTTTGAGCCTCTTCATTTTCTCATATATCTTCTCATCTTGCCAGCTCTTGTATCGTTTTGGCTCATTTTGTGCAAGATTGCCACGCATAGCAAAATTGGTCGTTGGTAGTAAAAGTGTATTTTTATAGTCCATAAAAACCTCTAAAATATTTTTGGCATTATACTGTATAGGGATTTAAAAGTACCTTTTCAGACCGTTTTATGTAGTTGATATATGGGCTAAGTTGACCTATTTTATAAAAAAGCGATAAATTTTTACTATCGCTCTAAAATCACTTGACAAAGCATCTATATTTGTCTATAATTCCGACCTCTTAACAAAGAGATGTTCAAGGTCTCGTTAGCTCAGTCGGTAGAGCATCTCACTTTTAATGAGGTGGTCGTTGGTTCGAATCCAACACGGGACACCATTTGTTAAGTTTGATTTAGTTTTATGCGGTGGTAGTTCAGTTGGTTAGAATACCTGCCTGTCACGCAGGGGGTCGCGAGTTCGAGTCTCGTCCACCGCGCCATTTTTTTTGATTATTTGCATTTCAGATGTCAACTCAGATACTTTTTGTATACTTCGTTGAAATCTTCAACACAACTAATTCAAAAAAGCAGACAAACAAGTCTATTTGATTATTTGCATTTCAGATGTCAACTCAGATACTTTTTGTATACTTCGTTGAAATCTTCAGCACAACTAAACTCTAATATTAATTTAGAGATATAGGGCGCTTAGCTCAGTTGGTAGAGCGCTACCCTTACAAGGTAGATGTCACTGGTTCGAGTCCAGTAGTGCCCACCACTCACACAATTCATATATCACCTCCTATCTTTTTGTGTGTAATAGATCACATATTATGACCCTTTCGTCTAGTTGGCCAAGGACATTACCACTTCATGGTAAGAACAGAGGTTCAAATCCTCTAGGGGTCGCCACTCTCAATATATATCTTTAAAGTAAGCTTAAATTCTATTTTTATGAATTGCATTACAAAAATTTATCTGCTATAATATTCTCAGATGTTGTCATTTGCGTGGCAAAATTTAAAAGAAGGATTGAGAGATGAAAAAGTTTTTTCTTATGGTGGTTCTATTGTCGGCTACTAGCTTATTGGCTTCTGATGCAAAAAAAGCTGAGTATTTAAATAGCATTAAAGATGTTATTGTAACAACTCAACATATTCGTGACGGTACATATAATTTTCATAATGGTAGTGAGTTTGCTCAGTTTGCTATCTTTGAAGAGAGATCTAAACAGAAAAGGGCATATAAGCAGCTCGACAAACAGTACAGAGTGGCTGGGAAAAAACTAGATGGCTATTTTGATAAGCTACGCAAACAGACTAGAAGCTTAAATAAGATGGCATTTCAGCTTGAGCCTATAACTTCATTTAACGCGTATACAACTCTAATATCAAAAATGATTACAGATTCACAAATAGCACAAAAAGATTTTTTCAGTAAGTCATCAGAGCTTGTTAAAAGTGTGAGCCTAGTTATGGCATCTGATCTTCTTCTGCTAGAGGAGGCTGTAGCTAAGAGTAGAGGCATTGGGTCTGGTGTTATAGCACGAACATATTGTGATGATTATGAGACAGATATGCTTGAGAAGTACCTTGAAGATGTTGATAAGTATCTTAAAAGTTCTATAAGTATGATGCGCTCATTAAGTAAAAAACATGCCAAACAGTTTCCATCTAATTTTAATAAAAAGTTAACAGAATTACAAAAAGAGACGGGTCAATATGTTCAGTTTTTAAGAGATAAGATTGTTGATCAAGATGAAATTAGTGAAGATCCGAACAAATTTTTTGATGATGGAAGTCAGATTATTGCAGATATCTTAGAGCTATATAAGATCAATTTTGAGATCTTGAAAAAGTAATATAACAAAGGGTTGATTATGCAAAAATTAATACTTATAATCACTATTCTATTTTTAAATACAGCTGTAGCAGAGATAGTTGTAAAGAAGTATAAAAATGGCAAGATCAAAAGTGAAAAAAATATCGTAAATGGCAAAAAAGAGGGTCTTTCAAAAGTCTACTATAAAGATGGAGCCTTAAAGAGTAAGATAGAGTACAAAAATAACAAACGCCATGGTGAAGCATTGGTCTATCATAAAAATGGCAATGTAAAGTCTGAGTTTTGGTATATTGATGGCAGGCTTAATGGTCAAGCACTAACTTTTTATAAAGATGGCGATATTGAGTCGCATTTTACTTTTAAAGATGATCTACCAATACATGGGATTAAGTATCTGAAAAATGGTGAGAGGCTGATCTTTGTAGAGTAGGGTTGATATGTATCATTGTAATTTAGATATTTGAGCCGTATACTTCTCTCGTATACCAAACTTTTTGGATCTTACAAAAATATAGAACTTTATTTAGTGTAGGGAGTTATAGTGAAAATATCAGATTATATGAGCAAAGAACATCGTGAGTGTGATGTGGAGTTTGCTAACGCTGAAAAAGCTGTTGAGAGTGGTGATTTTGCATTGGCTAAGAGTAGTTTTGAGACTTTTATGATCGATACGCTAGCGCACTTTAACAAGGAGGAGCAGATTCTGTTTCCAGCTTTTGAGAGTGCTAGTGGCAATGCTCAGGGTCCAACGGCTGTTATGAAGATGGAGCATGAGCAAGCAAGAGGGCTATTTGAGAAGATGAAGAGTGCACTTGATGCAGAAGATAGTGACTCATTTTTTGCCGTATCTGATACATTTATGATACTACTACAACAGCACAATATGAAAGAGGAGCAGATGCTCTATAGCATGTGTGATAGATTTTTAGCAGATAGTGCAGATAAATTAGTGGAGCGCATGAGAGCGTGAGCCGATACAAGCAGGTGCTACTAGATGCTACGGAGCTAGAGCACCCTGAACCATTAGAGAGTTCGGTTGCAATTATTGGAACTCTTAAGAGAGGTGAATATCTACACCTCATCACTAAAAGACGCCCAGTGCCACTACTTCAGATATGTGAATCTAATGGTTTTGCTTTTGCTGAACATGTTGAATCTAACTCTAAGTATCATACACTTGTTGCAACAGATAGCTCTATAGAGGTGGAAAATATAGATGTTTAATCAGGGTCTATCTCTTGAGCAAGCTCCACCAATATCGATAGTGTTGCGGTTTTTTATACTTTGTGCTTTTTTTGGACTTCTATCTGGCCTGTATCTTATCTTTTATGGTGATCAAGTAGCACTGCAGATGAGTGCTGTTACGATAGCTTTTGTCCATCTTCTACTTTTTGCAGTAGTTAGTATCACTATGATAGGGGTTCTTTTTCAGATGCTGCCTGTTATGACCTCTGTTAGTATCTCTAATGCTTTAAGAGTTGCAAAGGTGATGCATCTACTTCTTGCTCTATTGGCAGTTGCATTGGTTGCTTCGTTTACCTTAAACTTAGCTATACCTTTAGCTATATCAGCACTGCTGATCTTGGGTACTATATCAGTGTTTATATTTAAAGTTTTGGATAGACTTGTAAGACTTGAACATAAAGACTCATCAGTTGTTGGATTTATCGTAGCCTTGAGCTCTTTTGGTATAGCACTTGTAATGGCCGTTGTGACGGCTCTAAACTACAGTGATATATCTATAGTAGCGTATGATGTAAGTCGATTTATACATATTAGGTTCATGTTGTCTGGATGGCTATTTGCTCTAGTCTGTGCAGTCTCATTTAGAGTTATTGAGATGTTCTATGTTAGCTCGCCATATCCAAAGCTTATGCAGAGCTATTTTTTACCAGTGTTATTTATCATCTTGATTATTCAAGCAGTGACTGCTACCTTCTCACTACAGAGTGCACACCATATCGATATGCTTCTTGTTGCTGCGGTTATCATCTATGTATTGTCTACATTAAAACTTCTATATAACAGGAAAAGACCGCGTGTAGATGTGACTATTAGACTCTGGTATATTGCACTTATATCGTGGCTATTGAGTGCAGTTGTCTATAGTTTTGGTGCAGTTGAAGTTGGATTTGGGGCTTTTGTTTTTGGACTACTAAGCCTGATCTATGCTATGAGCTATAAGATAGTCCCATTTCTAGTCTGGTTTCATCTAAATGCCAAAGGGGTTTTAGAGGCACCTATGATGGCAGATGTTATAGATAAAGATTACTTAAAATTGCATCTGTATCTACATATTTTACTCATACCACTACTATTACTGTCTCTCTATATGAGTGATATTTTAGCAGTAGTAGGCGCTGTTTTTATGCTCACTAACTCTCTTTATGCTTACAATATCTACAGAGCTACCATGCTCTACAGAGCCTATCTGCCATAGGTTTACCTCCTCTTAAACACAAAGAGGATATAATGGCACACTTTAGTAGAAGGATGGTCATGAAGATTCGTAAAAGAGCACTCACTTTTGAAGATGTGCTTCTTGTGCCAAGATACTCTGAGGTTCTACCAAAAGAGGTAGATATTGGTAGCTATTTAACAAAAAAGATCAAGCTCAATATTCCGATGGTATCTGCAGCTATGGATACTGTTACAGAGTTTAGAGCAGCTATTGCTATGGCAAGACTTGGTGGTATCGGTATTATCCATAAAAACATGGATATCGATGCTCAGGTTATGCAGGTAAGGAAGGTTAAAAAGAGTGAATCTGGTATCATTATAGACCCTATTTTTGTCTATCCTGATGCTACTTTGGCTCAAGCTGAAGCGCTTATGAGTGAATATCACATCTCGGGTGTGCCTGTTGTAGATACCTACAATAAGCTTTTAGGTATACTCACAAATCGTGATATGCGCTTTGAGAAAGACCTTAGTAGAGCTGCTAAGGATGTTATGACACCCATGCCACTCATAACTGCACAAAAGAGTATATCGCTAGATGAAGCTGAGCAGATTATGCATAAAAATAAGATAGAGAAGTTGCCTATTATTGATGATGACGAGCATCTTCAAGGTCTTATAACCATAAAAGATATAAAAAAACGCATAGAGCACCCTTTGGCAAACAAAGATGAGTTTGGTAGGCTATGTGTGGGAGCTGCTATTGGTGTTGGGCAGTTAGATCGTGCACGAGAGCTTGTTAAAGCTGGAGTTGATGTGCTAGTTCTTGACTCTGCCCATGGGCACTCTAGAGGCATTATAGATACCGTAAAAGCGATTAAAAAAGAGCTAGAGATTGAGATAGTAGCAGGCAATGTGGCAACTGCAGAGGCAGTAAGAGCACTAGCAGAAGCGGGTGCAGATGGTGTAAAAGTGGGCATTGGTCCAGGCTCTATCTGCACAACACGCATAGTAGCAGGAGTGGGTGTTCCTCAGATATCAGCTATAGATGAGTGTGCAGAGGCTGGAAGAGAACTTGGTGTACCTATAATTGCAGATGGTGGCATAAAGTATTCAGGTGATATAGCTAAGGCTTTGGCAGTTGGTGCAAGCTGCGTGATGGCAGGATCACTCTTAGCAGGCACTGAAGAGTCTCCAGGTGAGCTTATAAGCTATCAAGGTCGCCAATACAAGTCGTATCGTGGCATGGGCTCCATAGGCGCTATGAGTCAAGGCAGTACCGATAGATATTTTCAAGAGGGTACAGCAGCAGATAAGCTGGTTCCAGAGGGTATTGAGGGTAGGGTACCGTTTCGTGGCTCTATTGCTGGCATAGTTCACCAGATGATGGGAGGCTTGAGATCATCGATGGGTTACTGTGGATCTGCCAATATAGAGGAGTTTTGGGATAGAGCAGAGTTTGTTGAGATCACAAGTGCTGGGCTAAAAGAGTCACATGTGCATGATGTTATTATCACCTCAGAAGCTCCAAATTACCATATCTAAGGTAGAGTAGTTGAGAGCTGCAGGTTTTTGGATAAGATTTTTGGCATTTTTGATCGATAGTGTAGTCTTGATGATACCAATTGTTATATTGTTTTCTCTTTTTGGTGTTGATGTTTTTAGTAGTAGTAGTTACTCTATCGACAGCTTGAGCCATATGGAGACAGCAGAGTTGATCGCTTATTATCAAGAGCAGAGCCACTCCTCTGGCGGTTCATCTATATTTATACAACTTGCTTTGGCGGCACTAACTATACTGTTTTGGATCAAATTTTCAGGAGCTACACCTGGAAAAAAGATACTATCTTTAAAGATAGTAGATGCTACAACTCATAAAGACATCACTTCTAAACAGGCAGTTGTACGATATGTTGGGTATTTTGCCTCTATGTTTACTTTGATGGTTGGATTTTTGATGGTAGCTTTTAGGAGTGATAAAAGAGCACTTCATGATCTGCTAGCAAATACCGAGGTGGTGTATAGTCCATGAGTCTAAACTTGCAGACCCATAAAGAGCACTTTACCAATCCGCTCTATCTTGAGAGTGGACGGATACTTGAGCCTTATGATATCGTATATGAGACTTACGGAGAGTTAAGTAGCACAGGCGACAATGTAGTGGTCATAGCACACGCACTTACTGGCTCACACCATGTAGCCGGAGTCTATGATGGTGATAGTAAGGCTGGTTGGTGGGACGCTCTTGTTGGGAGCGGTAAAGCTATAGATACCGATAGGTTTTTTGTTATCTGCTCCAATGTTATAGGAAGCTGTTTTGGCTCAACTGGACCTATGTCTAAGATGCACCCTTATGATGATAGCTATAGATACAAATTTCCAGTCACTACCATCCGCGATATGGTCAAGGCTCAACGGATACTATTTGATAGGCTTGGTATACATCGTGTACATGCTATTATCGGTGGCTCCATGGGCGGTATGCAGGCGCTTCAATTTGCTATCCACTACCCAAATTTTGCTAAAAAAACCATAGCTCTAGCAGCAACTTATGCTACTCAGCCATGGGCAATAGCTTTTAATAAGATAGCTCAAGAGGCGATCCTTAAAGATCCAGAGTTTAAAAATGGCTACTACAAGAGTAAAGATATAGCAAAAGATGGTCTTAGTGGCATGGCAGTTGGGCGTATGGCTGGACATATAAGTTTTTTATCATACCACAGCATGAGAGAGAAATTTGGTAGAGAGTATAAGAGAACAGATGGGCTATATGAGCTATTTGGTAAGTTTCAAGTAGAGTCCTATCTTGAGTATAATGGCTACAACTTTACCAAGTGGTTTGATCCGCTTAGCTACCTCTATATCACAAAGGCGATCAATATCTACGATCTAGCAAGGGGATTTGATAGCTTGCAAGAGGCGCTGAAGCGCATTAGAAGTGAGCTTCATCTTATCAGTTTTGATAGTGATATGCTCTTTATGCCAGAGGAGATGAGAGAGATTGCAGATCTGCTTAGCTCCACTAAGAGTACAAAGGTTGAATATACTAACATAAAAAGCAACTACGGACATGACGCTTTTTTAGTCGAGATAGATAAGTTTGAAGATCAGATTAGAGAGATACTTGAGGAGTGAGAGTGAAGAGTGATTTTGAGAAACAAGTAGAAAGTGCAAAACAGATGTTACAGAAGCTGATGGAGCCTGAGTTGACTTTAGAGCAGAGTTTAAAGGCTTATGAGGATGGTAAAAAAGCACTAGATGAGGCGCAAAAAATGCTAGAAGAGGCGCAGAAAAAGTTACAGATGAGTGAGCATAAGTAGTGAGGATAGCTGCCCTACAGCTAGCAAGTATTGGTATGAGTACAACAAAACTCTATCACTATATCCGTATAGCACATAAAAAGGGTGTTAAGCTACTGCTACTTAGTGAATATATGCTTAACTCATTTTTTAAAGAGCTAGAGTCTACACCTATATCGATGATAGATAAGCTCTCAACACATCAGATATCTACTTTAAAACAGCTCTCGTTGAAGTATGATATGAGTATTGTAGCTCCACTTGTTGTTGTAAGAGATTCTAAGCCATACAAGATGGTGGTAAAGATATCTCCACGCTCCATACACTACTACCAGCAACAAGTGCTCATAGACTACTCTCACTGGAGCGAACAGAGGTATTTTGCCAACCCTAGCGAACCTTTGCGTTCTATGCCGACCTTCCGTCTTGATGGTATCTGTTTTGGTATTCTTAGTGGGTTTGAGCTCCATTTTGATCAGTTATGGCGCGATGTTCATACTAAGCGCATAGATTGCGTGCTGCTCCCTACAGCTTCAACTTTTGAGTCAGATAAGCGGTGGCGCTCTCTCATTAGCTCAAGATCTTTCACTCACAACTGCTACATACTTAGAGCAAATCGCATAGGAAGAAGTAGTCAAGGAGAGCATGAGTGGAAATTTTATGGAGACTCGCTACTATGTAATCCAGATGGCACTATTGAAGAGCACTTAGATGATAGTGAGCAGATTTTGGTCTGTGATATAGAGCATAGCACTGTTGTTGAGGCGCGAAAGCGCTGGAAGTTTAAAGAGATAGTGCAGAGAAGAGGGCTTGAAGATCTGGTATAAACTCAAAGAGGTATCGCTACTTATATTGGTGAGTATAGTTGCACTAAATATAATAGGTATTATCCGTGCACCATCGCTAGAGTATCTGCCTCAGATAGATGTTAGATCTATTGATGGTGTGACTGTGGAC
>JAMONY010000043.1 GCA_027066325.1 Helicobacteraceae bacterium
GCACCATATAAAAATTTACTCATCTAATCTCCTCCACTTCAATCTTTCCAAGTCCAAACACGGTGCTCTTGCCGACTCCGATAAGTTCGCCTAGTTTTAAAACATTAAAAGACTCTTCATTTAGATTTTTTATCTGTATCTCTCCCATGATTCCTCCTAGATTCATTGTAGTTTTTTGACGATTGCTCTGTCTGGTTAGCTCTTTGTATTTTAGATCTTTACTAATTATCTCTGCCTCAATAGGGTAGGGGAATTTTTTAAAATCTCTATCTAGGATCTGCATCTGTCTTTGATAGATCGAGTTTATGATGTCTCTTAGCTCTATGGAGCTGTCTCTTACAAAGCGATTATTTTTTTTGATCCTCAATGGTGTTGTGAATTTTAATCTTATATCTTGACAAACTTTGTCTATTTGGAAGGTTTTTATCTGATCTTGAGGGATTTTGAGCTCATTTTTTATAAAACAGCTCTTATCGTTTATGTATAGTTCAAACTCTTTGTAGGTCTGCCTCTCTTTGCCTAGTCCGTTTTGAGTAAGCATCATGTGAAGTGCAGATACTATGTATGGTAGTCTTTGGCAAGATTTATCGAAAAGATAGAGACTAAAATCATAAAAGTCTTTTCCAAGCTCAAAATCAAATCTATAAGTATGGGCTCTGTTGCTCTGCTCATAAAAATGGTAGTAGAGGCAGTTTGTTGCAGCAAAGCATCCTTCACACTTGTAAGATGGATTTATGCATGTCACTTTTTTAAGAGCGTATCCAAATGCACCTCTAATCTGTGAGCCTATGAAGTAGGGCGGTTTTGTTTTGGCTCTTAGTAAGATCGATATTTTTGTATGTTTCATGATCTAGATCAACTCCTGTTGGTGTATTGTACTTGTTTATTTCTTAAGGTTTCTCACAAGGTAAAATAAATAAGCTAAAAGATTTTATCTATGTTTGACAAGAGTGTCAAAATCAAAGCAGATCTATAGTGCCTGCTTGTATCTTCTCATGTTGGTTAACATAATGTATATTCTATTGATAATACATGACCGCTCTACTTCTTGCCAAATATGCTTTAGTGTTGTTTTTGTCTATTGATTGATATTGAAGCATATCAATAGTGCTCTTTTGATTTTTGTTGAACTGAGTTAGCTGTAGTATTGAGGGTTTTCAACAAAGAGCCTTGGGTGCGGGGTTTATGAGCATAAGTGAACATATGTTCAGATAGATAGCTCTAAGTGTGAACATATGTTCATATATACTTAAGCTTAGATTAACAGTTGTTCATATATACTTCTAGCTTGATGAACAACTGTTAATAAAGGAGCTACAATGTCCGAAAACATGGGCTTTGTGAAGGGTCAGGGTACAAAAAGAAAGATAGTAGATGCTAGCATGGAGCTATTTGCTCAACATGGCTACAAGGGGACATCTGTGCGTGCTATAGCCTCTAGTGTTGGCATTAAACAGAGTGCTCTGTATAATCATTTTGCCAATAAAGAGGCGATATTTATGCAGATAGCTACTGAGATCTTCTCTACCCCTTTTGCCACCAAGAGTGATAGCGCACTTGTAGAGGAACAGGCAAAAAGAGGTAAAGCATTTTTGAGTAAGTTTGCTAACGAGATAAGACTTTTGGCATTTGATAAGAGGAGTGAGAAGCTTTTTAGGTTTATGATGATAGAGATTATGCAGCATGCTCAGTTAAGAGAGCAGTTTAGAGCCCGTTTTCACGATGATAACATAGAGTATCTATCTACTGGGCTATTTGCGATGATGCGTGCTAACCTCATACGCTCTTGTGATCCTATGGTGATGGCTGAAGCATTTTTAGCACCCCTCTTCTACCTTAGGTTTAACATCAGCCTTCAAAAGGCCGACGAGAAGCCTACAGCCAACTACTCTAAGCAGTTTGAGAAACATCTAGACTTTTTTTGGGATTCGATTAAGAGAAATTAAAAGATATTAAACAATATGATAGCAGGTGCAATGGTAAGCTGGGTTCTGTTTGTGCGATAATTTATCTACGGCAGTTGTTACCAACTACCTCTAGCGAAACAAAAGCTATGTAGGACGCTTACCATCTGTTTCTTGCTGCCAGACTGGGTTTACATAGCTACTAAGATTACTCAAAGTACTGGTAGGCTCTTACTCTACCGTTTCACCCTTACCTATCATACTAAACAATATGAAGGCGGTCTACTCTCTGTTGCACTATCCCTCAGCTTGCGCTGGTCATCTGTTAGATGAAGTCCTGTCCTACAGCAGCCCAGACTTTCCTCTTGTGTTTGCACACAAGCTATCGCTAATTGCACCTGTGTAATTATAGCACTTTTTATAGTATAATTTAGACTAAAAATAGGAGTTGGAAGTATGTTAGATAAGTTTGATGATGATTATGAGGTCTGCTCTTGCATGAATATAGATCTAAAAAAAGTCATTGAGGTGGTTAGAGCTGGTAGTCTTACAACGGTTGAAGAGGTGATGCAAGAGTGTGAGGCAGGTACCGCTTGTGAGCAGTGTCAATGTATAAAAAAGAGTGGCGGTGACAAAGAGCTACATCTTAATGAGATAGTAGCTAGTTTACAAAAGTGACATGCTCTCCACTCTTTTTAGAGTAGTACATAGCTTTATCACTTTTTAGTATCAGCTTCTCAAGGGAGTCTGAGTGTTCTGGATAGAGACCAGCGCCCATGCTTAGTTCTATAGTAAATGTATGCTCTCTGATCAACATAGGTTCTCGTATATTATAGTAGAGCTTATTTGTGATATTGTTTAATATAGAAGCTTTTTTCTCTATGGGGCCTTGAAATCTAAGTATCACTAGAAACTCATCACCACCTACTCTAAACAGAAGATCACAACTACGCAATGAGCATCGAATTCTTCTAGTAGTCTCTTCTATGACTAGATCTCCGATAGTGTGCCCAAAAGTATCATTGATGGGTTTAAATCTATCAATATCTATATATAGCATACCCAAATTTTGCATATCTGGCATATTTTTATGTTTTGTCAATACTACATCATCAAGATAACGCCGATTGTAAAAACCTGATAGCACATCTATAAAAGAGTCATTTTTTAGCTTATCTATGCGTTGCTCTATAGTTGTGAAGTCATGTAGGGTTGCTAATGCATAATTTTGACCATCTAAGATTATGTTTGATATAGATATGCGTGCAAAAAACTTCTCCCCTTGGCTATCTATGCAAGAGAGTGAGTCTCTGTTCATCATCTTTAGAGCTGATCTATTTGAGTCTACAAACTCTTTTACATTCTTATGATGATCTGCACTATATTCTGAATCCATGAGATCGGACACACTAAGCTCTTGCATCTGCTCTTTGGTGTAGCCAAACAGCTTTGTACACGATCCATTAACGCAGACTATATTGGAGCTGCTATCTACTAGTATAACCGCATCACATAAGATCTCAATAAACGCTTCTATATTATCTCTAGTTACCATCACCAACAGCCAACAAACATTAAAATCACCTTATGATATAAATCTATTTTGAAATAATATCATAAAATTCATTTTATTGCTATAAATGTTGCAAAATTGCCCCATCTAAAGATCACTTCACAACTAGAGAAGCCTGCATCTTTAAGCATCTGTAGATTTTCATCTTGTGTGTAGGGGATTAGGACATTCTCTAACGCTTCTCGTTTTTGCATGATCTCATACTCGCTATAGCCCTGCTCTTTTTTAAACTCATAGTAGTGATCTATCATGATTTTATTGAGTCTGTTGTTGCTGCTTACTACCTTTTCACTAAATATAAATGCGCTATCTAAATTGAGTGCATTGTAGATATTTAGAAGTAGATTCTGTCTCTGAAGAGGTCTTATGAACTGTAGAGTGTAATTGCTTATGAAGAGATCACTTTTTTTGTATTGATATTGAGTAATATCAGCATTAATTAGCTCTATTTTTGAGTTGAAAGCCCCTATTTTACGCTTAGCTTGCTTTAGCATGGAGCTTGAGTTATCTATGCCAACGAGTGTGGCATCTACCTTGAGTTCTCTTTCTATATTAAGTAATATGGTTGCGGTTGAGCAGCCTAAATCATAAACAGTGCCTCCATCTTTTATGTACGATAGAGCATAGTATCTGATAAGATCTGCTGTCTGATTGTAGTAGACTATAGAGCGTTGGAGCATATCATCAAAGACTGAGGCTACCTGCTCGTCAAACTCAAACTGCTTAGATATAGGTTTGGCAAAGATCTTATCGTTCAAGCCCTACTCCTCAAGATGTATCACCTCTGCGATATCTAGCCCAAAACCAGCTAGTCCTGCAAATGATGGAGCATCTACATCTGTAATGAGTCTCATATGTTTAACGCCAAGATCTTTAAGTATCTGTGCGCCTACGCCATACTCTTTAAGATTTGTACTACTGCTCATCTCTGGGTTATCGATAAAAACCAGTACTCCGCCCTGCTCTTTTAGGTACGATATAGAGTTTATGAGGCGGTTGTAGCGGTTTTGATTTAACAGTAGCTTAGCATCGCTGATGATATTGTGCATCTTAATATTGCTAGTCTGCTCTATATCGCCAAAAAGTATGGCTGTATGCTCACGCTTCTCATGGTCTATAAAATCATATTTTACAACATTTGCACCAAAAAACTCTATCTCCTCTTTGTTGCTCACCTCTACTAGTGTCTCATTTGCAAGCCTATATTCAACTATGTCCGATATGTAGAGTATAGGCAGATTGAACTTTTTGGCAAAAAGATCAAGATCATCTCGTCTTGCCATGGAGCCATCCTCTTTCATCATCTCACATATAACAGCTGACTCACTAATACCTGCCAATCTACATATATCTACAGATCCCTCGGTATGCCCTACGCGCACAAGCGTGCCACCATCTTTTGCTATCAGTGGAAATATATGTCCTGGTCTTACAAGCTCATCTGCTCTACTGATAGGGTTTGCAAGTATCTTGATCGCCATGTCTCGCTCATCTGCAGATATACCTGTACTTGCATCAATAGCGTCAACAGAGACCGTAAAGGCGGTCTCATGACTAGATGTATTTGAGCTAACCATGGGTGCTAACTGTAACCTATGTGCTGTCTGTTCTGTGATAGCAACACATATAAGCCCTTTTGCATGTGTTGCCATAAAATTTACATGTTCTGGTGTTGAGAAGGCTGATGCGTAGACTAAGTCGCCCTCATTCTCTCTATCTTCATCATCTACCATAATGATCATCTTGCCCTGTTTTATGGCTTTTATTGCCTCTTTTACTCTTAAAGATGGTGTCAATTCGGCTCCTTTTTGAAATTATATCCATTTTGTCTTGACAAAGTAAAACTATTTGCTTATAATTTCGACCTCAACACAGTGATGGGTTGCGATAGTGATTATGTTTATCTGCTAGTTGGGGTGTCGCCAAGCGGTAAGGCCTCGGTTTTTGGTACCGATATTCGGGGGTTCGAATCCCTCCACCCCATCCACTACATAACGCGGGATAGAGCAGTTCGGTAGCTCGTCGGGCTCATAACCCGAAGGTCACAGGTTCAAATCCTGTTCCCGCAACCAATATCTACAAACTACATAAATTTAAAAACCCTAAAGCAAAGATTGTTATAATAACAGACAGTACAACTCAGGAGAGATTTTGAAACAGTCCATGTTTGCCGTATTGGTGTTTATGTTTACTATATCTCATAGCGGATGCGCAACAAGAGAGTATCATAGAGCTTTTGATGGTGGTAGTGGTAATCTTCAAAAAGATATAGCTGAGTGCTCCTATGAGTCGGAGTTGAATATGCTAGCAGACTCAAGTACTCATACTACTGTCAATGTAAACATAAATAGCAACGCAGACAAAGGGGCTCAAAAACTGGCAAAAAAAGATCAAGAAGATAAACGATGGGAGAGAAAAAAGAGGATTAGGCACTTAAGAGATCTCTGCTTAAAAAGCAGAGGTTGGATCTGGGATAGTAGATGGTAGCTAGAACTCTATCTTGCCATCTATAGGTGATGAAGCAGTAGCATAAGGGCGTTTGGCTATGCGTCCAGCTAGATAGCTTAACCGACCAGCCACAACAGCACTCTTCATAGCTTCTGCCATCAACATAGGGTCTTTAGCTTGTGCAATAGCAGTGTTGGTTAAAACCCCATCTGCTCCAAGCTCCATAGACGCAGCCGCATCAGAAGCACAACCTATGCCAGCATCTACTATGACAGGTACACTTACGGCTTCACGCACAAAGACTATGTTGTAACGGTTTTGTATGCCAAGACCAGAGCCTATGGGCGCTGCTAGAGGCATGATAGCGTGAGCTCCAGCATCCTCTAGTCGTTTTGCCATGATAGGATCATCGGAGGTGTATGCCATGATGGTAAATCCATCTTTTGCTAACACCTCGCAAGCTTTGATAGTCTCGATCACATCTGGATATAGAGTCTTTTGTGTATCTCCTATGACCTCTAGTTTGATCAGATCTATGCCTGTAGCTTCTCTGGTTAGGCGAAATGTACTTATCGCCTCTTCAGCTGTTACACACCCTGCAGAGTTTGGTAAAAACTTCACATCTGTATCTCTAAAAGTGTCACGCAAATTCTCTTTTGATGGGTCTGTGATATTTAGACGGCGAACTGCTACTGTTATGAGCTCTGAGCCTGATGCTAATGTCGCTGCTTTTGTAGTCTCAAAGTCTGCATATTTACCACTACCTACGATGAGGCGACTCTTTAACTCATACTTACCTATTTTTAATATATCACTCATAATCTACCCTATTTTTTTTGCAATTATACCATCAAAGTGAGATCAATTTTTCTCGAATGAGTATAAAATCGTGCAGGAGAGTTTGAAGTGAGCTGATATCAAAGGCATCTAGTGCCTCCTCAAGAGAGACGGCATACTCTATGAGATACTCAACTTCAAACTCCTCTGCAACATCTCTTATAGCAGATGCAAAGTGTGAAATATCTTCGATATTGTGTGTCAAAATAGCCTTGCTATGCGCGGGATCTAGGCTATTTGATACCTCTTTTAAAAGTTGGTCTAGATTTTGAAGTGCTCTATCTGAGAGTCTAAGCTCCTCTTGTTTATCGCTACCTAGATCTATGTAGTCATGTGGTAGATAGTTAGATAGTAGCTCAAATAGCTCACTTTTTCTGATCGGTTTTTGTAAAAAAGCCTCAAATGGAGTATCTGTATCTGTATGCTGTAGATTATCAATAGAGGCACTAAGTGCTATGATAGGAACTGATGAGAACTCTCTTATGGCTCTAGTAGCTTCATACCCATCCATGATAGGCATCCTAAGATCCATAAGAACTAGATCAAACTCGCTATCTCTACAGAGCTCTACAGAGTTTTTGCCATCTACTGCGGTGGTTATCTCAATATTTGTCTTAGCAAACATCTGTTCTACTACTTCACGGTTATTTGCTATATCATCAACAAGTAGTATTTTAGAGTGTCTAAAAACCATTTTTCTATTTGTAGACTTTAACTTTGTATTAGCTGATGAGCTATCTGGCTCAACACTCTGCACCTCATAAAGAGTCAATGTAAAGGTTGATCCTGCACCGATCTGACTAGTGACACTTAGTTTGCCACCCATAAGTTCACAAAGCCTGCTTGATATAGCTAGCCCTAGTCCTGTTCCGCCATACTCTCTATTGTCCTGTCCATCTCGCTGTTCAAAAGCACCAAATATGCGCGATAACTGATCTTGAGGTATGCCTATGCCGCTATCTTTTACACTTATGAGAAGATCTACAACATTAACACTGCGCTTAATGCTATCTAGAGTGATCTCTACCTCACCTTCTTGAGTAAACTTTATGGCGTTACCAATAAGGTTAAAAAGTATCTGGCGCACCCTCACCTCGTCTATCATCACTAAAGAGTTCTCTAGCGGATGAAGCTTTAGTGTGAGTTTAAGATTTTTATTGCGTATGTTGAGCATAAAGAGTGAGGCTGTATCTTCGATAAGCAGTGCAATATCTGCTTTGTGATACTGTATAAGTAGCTTGCCAGCCTCAATCTTAGATAGATCTAGTATGTCGTTGATGAGCGCCATAAGCGTCTCTCCTGCTGAACGAACTGTCTTGATGTATGATCTAAGCTTAGGCTCTTTGATCTGCTCATCTAACAACTCCGTAAAACCTATGATAGCATTCATAGGAGTTCTAATCTCATGAGACATATTGGCTAAAAAGTTAGACTTTGTTCTACTAGCAGCAAGTGCCATATCTTTGGCTAGCTCAAAGTTTTCTAACATAGCTTTGTGTTCAGATATATCACGCCAGACAACATAAAAAGCTACTTTAGAATCATAGATGATCTTTGTGAGCACTATGTCTATCCAGACATTGTTTCCGTAGATATTGGTATTGAGCCACTCAAAGCGGTAGCTACCTTTTGAGATCGCATACTTTAGCATCTGTGAGCTCTTCTCATCTGCCCTGCTCCCATCTGGCTGAATAGGTGCAGACCATCGATTGGGTGTTGACTCTAAAAGGTCACTCTTCTGTTTTAAGCCAAGCATCTTAAGTGCTGCGCTGTTGCACTCTATGAATCGATTGTTCTGTATGATCAAACTACCATCAGGACTACTCTCAAAAAGTGCTCTAAAGTTATCTTTTTCACGCTTTAAAGCACGCTGTACCTCTTTGGTCTTAGAGACCTCAAGCCTCAATTTTCTCATCCAAAATAGAGTCAAAAAAGCTATAAGAGTAAAGATAAAAGAGATGATATAAAGAGGTGTATAGTCTACTTTAGTAGCAAACTCAACGCTACTCCACTGCGATGATATCTCATATTTTTTCTGCTCTGGTATGTTTTGCATAACCCTATCTATGAGAGAGTATAACTCTGGAGAGTCTCGATTGACAAAGAGGGTTGCACGCATATTGATCGATGTCTTTCCCGCAATCTTCAACTGACTCAAACCCTCCTCTCTTAAAAGGTATAGAGCCTTTGGTAGTGACAACAACATAGCATCAACCCTCTTTGCATCTAGTAGCTCTAGTGCTTCTATAGGGCTACTAGTCTCTACAAAACTTTGCGCTGCGTACTCTTTGTATACTTTAGATATGTAGCCATAGCCCTTAACGATAGCGATCTTTTTGCCTGAGAGATCCTTTAGATCTGCAACAAAACTACTATCTTCATGCATGATAATAACAATAGGTGTTTTTAAGTAGGGAGCAGTTGGACGGTAGTTCTGTAGTAATTTTTTATCATCAAGGTCACCAGAGACAACATCAACAGCTCCTTGGTGAGCCAACTCCAATGTTTGGGCAAGAGTTAGTGTGCGTATGGTATCGAACTCTACATCCAGCTCATCTTCGATATATCGTAAGTATGATGCAACCATGCCTACATGCTCACCTCTCTCATCAAATGCCTCAAATGGGAGCCAGTCTGGATTGCCCACAAAAATGAGATCTCTATGCTTTCTAAGCCACTCCCGCTCTACTCTACTAATCAACCTCTTATCATCTTGTTGTGAATATGTGTTCCACTTGCTTAAGATCTGCTGTTTTTTATGAAACGATATGTGATCTATAGCTTTGTTTACTATGGAACTTAAGATCTTAAGATCTTTTCGTATCGCTATCGCTGGCTCTGTTTTGATCTCATCTACCTGTAGTGCTATTGTTAAATTGCTTAGCAGTCTAGTTTTGATGATATGTGATGCAACAGCAAGGTTACCAATATAAGCATCAGCTCTACCGTATGCCACAGACTCTAAGGCCTCTTCGTTGGAGGTTGCAGGCACTATCTTGATATCTGGATAGGCTTGAGCAAGCCACTCATGTAGGTATGAATTTTTATTTACCGATACTGTTTTGCCTACTAGATCTCGTAGTGAGCCTATAGAGTCCATACTATTTTTTGTAATAACAGCGCTACTGACACTAGCATATGGTGCCGTAAAGTTGAGATATTGAAGGCGCTTTGGGGTTGAGACCGCACAAGCTAAACCATCTATATCCTCATCTTGTACAAGATGTAATATATTTGACCAGACACCAGACACTATCTCTATGTTTAGCCCCGTACTACTACGCACAAGCTCTAGTATGTCAGCGCTTATGCCACTATGTCTGCCAGATAGATCATCGAACTCAAAAGGAACCCACTTAAAATCTGCTCCAAGAGTTATGCTCTGATGCTCCTGAATCCAGCTCTTCTCCTCAAGAGTTAGACCAATATCTACTCTTTTTGGTACTGTTTTGCCTATCCATTTAGACATCAATCTATCTTTTGTCTGCATATCTATCTGATCTAGTGCTTTGTTGATAATGGTGAGTAAAATGGTGTGGTTTTTAGTTGTTGCCATATGCAATGGAGCACTTCTAAGAGGTCGAAAAGACTCTATATTGTAGATGCCAAGCTCTTGAAGCTTGTATTTGAGTACTACATAGCTATCTACTAGTAGATCTGCTCTATGTTGTAGTACGGCATTGATTGCTGAGATCTGATCATCAACCTCTAGTATCACAAGATCTGGATAGATCTTTTTTAGCTCTGATATAACCTGATAGCCTCGCGGAATAGCAGCTATCTTGCCACTAAGGTTATCTGTCTGCTCCAAGTTGACACCAGAGCGTACAAATAGATACTCATAAACATTTATTAGAGGTCTGCTAAAATCAAGAAAGGCTGCTCTGTCTTTGCTAAAATACAATCCTGCTATCAGATCAATCTCATCCGCTCTAGCGCGCTCTAGCACCATCTGCCAACTACTAGGATACTGCTTAAACTTTAGACCTGTCTGCTCTGAGATAAGCTTTAAAATATCTGTGAGAAAACCGGCTTGAGTATCATTTTGATCTCTAAAATCATACGGCGTCCAGTCATACTCACTTCCAACTATAACGGTAGGATGTTGCTCTATCCACTTAAGCTCTTGGTCGGTAAGGATGGAGCCAGTTTTAGCGTATGCTAAAGATGATATAGATATAAGTAGTAGGACAAGCCTAAAGCTTAGAGATAGCGATAAACTCATCCAGATGGGCCTCAAAAATCTCAACCAACTGCGGATCAAACTGTTTGGCTCTATTTTGGATAATGTACTCTACTGCATCATCCATACTCCATGCTTTTTTGTAGACTCTATCGTGAGTGAGTGCATCAAAAACATCAGCAAGTGCTACGATGCGCCCAAATATATGTATAGACTCTGCACTTAAGCCTTGTGGGTATCCGCTCCCATCCCAATTTTCATGATGTTGATGAGCTATGATATCTGCTGCTTGGAGTATCTTTCTCTTTGAAGATCTAAGGTATGAGTGTGCTGCTGTGGTGTGAGTTTTTATGATGTCAAACTCCTCTTGAGTCAACTTCCCACTCTTGTGTAGTATCTCATAGGGTATAGTTATCTTTCCTATATCATGCATAGGTGAGGCGTGATAGATAGTGTTAACATCCTCCTCAGTTAGTGATGGATGATAATAGGCTAACAACATGGAGTAGTCTGCTACTCTTTTGATATGTTTTCCTGTCTCATCTGATACTGATTCCATAAGCTCCGTAAGTATATAGATGATCTCTTTTTGACTCTCTTCTAGCTCACTTTGTAGTCGGTGAATACTCTGTTTCATCTTTGTTTTTAGAGATAGATTGTTATACTTTAGCACCTCTCTAGACTTATATAACTCAAGCTGAGTACGGACTCTAGCTAGCAGCTCTTCTGGATGAAATGGTTTTAGTATGTAGTCAACTCCACCAACCTCAAACCCCCTAGCTATGGAGTCTACATCTGTTTTGGCAGTTAGAAATATCACTGGTATTTCGCGTAACCTCTCATCTGAGCGCATAGCTAAGCAGACTTCAAATCCATCAATGCCAGGCATCATGATATCTAAGAGTACAAGATCAAAACTGTTCTCTCTTAGTAGCTTCAGAGCAGAGTCACCAGATGTTGCAAAAGAGAATCCGTAACCATCTTCTCTTAAGATATTCATCGCCACTTTTATGTTGTCTTCAACATCGTCTACTATTAGAATATTGTCGCTATATCTCATAATCTATCACCTCGCCCAAGATAGTCTTGAGCTATTTTAACATAATTTTTTTATATTTAACATTATGGGTGATAAAAAACTAACTTCTCTACATCCAGTCTATAAGTTTACTCACTTCATCAATGGCATAACACTTAATGCCGTGCCTATTTGATGGTTTTTTGGCAACAATTGCTTTATCTATGTTGTGCATAGAGAGCTCTCTTAGTCTATTTTGTATCTGATAAACCTCACGGATATCACCCACAAGTGAGACCTCACCTATAAAGACTGTCTGTTTAGATATAGCGCGCTCTCGAAAACTACTAATAATGGCAGCTAGTATCGCAAGATCTGCTGATGGCTCTGTTATCTTGATGCCTCCAGCTATGTTAATAAAGACATCATAGCTCTTTAGAGGTAGCTCTAGCTTGCGCTCTAGTAGCGCCAATAGCATGTTGAGTCTGTTGTTATCAAACCCTGTAGCTTGGCGTTTGGGATTTGGAGAGTGTGAGTCACTAACTAGTGCTTGAACTTCCAGTATGATAGGGCGTGAACCCTCTAGTATGACACTAAGAGCTGATCCACTCATGCTGTTGCCTTGTGTAAAAAAGCGTGATCCTATATCTTTGGCACTTACAAGTCCACGATCACTCATCTCAAAAACACCGATCTCGCTAGTGGAACCAAAACGGTTTTTAAATCCTCGTAAAATCCTCAACTCTTTTGAGCTATCACCCTCAAAATAGAGCACTGTATCTACCATGTGCTCCAATACTCTAGGTCCAGCTATAGAGCCCTCTTTGGTGATATGACCTATGATAAATATCGCAATAGAGCGCTCTTTAGCTATACGCATAAGCTCAAAAGTTATCTCACGCACTTGTGAAACAGAGCCAGGAGCTGAGTTGATACGATCTGCATATAGTGTCTGTATAGAGTCTATGATGATTGCGCTATAGTTACGATGTGAAAGCTCTGCTACAACCTGCTCTAGGCGTATCTCACTTAGTAGATATAGACCATCACTAACAGCGCCAAGCCTATCTGCTCTTAGCTTGATCTGAGCTTCGCTCTCTTCGCCACTCACATAGAGCACATCTTTATCTATCTTAGCAATATTTGAAGCTATACGCAGAAGTAGTGTAGATTTGCCAACTCCAGGACTTCCACCAATAAGTATCAGTGAGCCTGGAACTATGCCACCTCCAAGCACCATATCAAGCTCTAGATCACCAGAGCTAAATCTCTCAATCTCTATCTGCTCTATCTGTGCTATTGGTTTAGCTTTTGGTTTAGCTGAGCCAAGTGTCTCTTTGACTACCTTAATCTGCTGCTCACTAAGCTCTATTAAGCTATCCCAAGCTCCACAGTTGGTACATTTGCCCATCCACTTTGATGAGCTAAAACCGCAGTGTTGACACTCATAGAGTGAGCTTTTTTTAGCCATTATCTATCATCTGTTTTGTGTATGTCTTAAGTATAGAGCCATCTTTATCTACTATCTCTATTGCACTTGCAGTCTCATTGGCGATATACTTATACTCACTCCAGTTATGCATGTTGCGCACAAAGTGTTTTGAGAGCATCTCAAAGCCATCTTTATACATGAGTTTAGATAGGCTATCTCTTTGAGTATCATCCATCTGTGATAGATCTGATAAATCACGCGGTTCACTCTCATAGATAGAGTCTAAAAACTCATCTACAAACTCATACTTGTTGAAACTTACAAGATCATCGGGCTGTTCACCAACACCAACAAATAGTATGGGTAGACGCAGAGCGTGAGCTATTGAGAAGAGAGAGCCACCTTTAGCTGTTCCATCTAGCTTAGTGATAATGATACCATCTATGCCGATAATCTCATTGAATGCTTTGGCTTGAGCTATGGCGGAGTTGCCCTGTGTGCCATCCAATACAAGCACTTTGCGGTGAGGTGCGCCACTGTGTGCTTTGGTGCATATGCGCACTATCTTTTTAAGCTCTTCAGATAGATTTTTTTGTGTATGAAGCCTACCTGCTGTATCGATGATGACATGATCTATACCTTTTGCCTTAGCAGACTCTATGGCATCGTACGCAACAGCTGATGGATCGTGCCCCTGCTTTGAAGAGACTATCGGTATCTCAAGTCTCTCTGCCCAGCGTGTAAGCTGCTCAATTGCTGCTGCTCTAAAGGTATCAGAAGCTGCTAGTAGTACGGTATTAGCACTCTTTTTATAGCGTGATGCTAGCTTAGAGATAGTGGTTGTTTTGCCCGCTCCATTTACACCTATGATAAGCTCAACATACGGTTTTTCATATGCCTCAAGGCTATAATCAGACCATGCAAGAGTAGCAAGTAGCTTAGACTCTAACTGCTTTCTAGTCACCATCTCATCATAGAGTTCACGCAAGATAATCTCTATAAGCGCATACTCAACATCGGACTCTAAAAGTGCATCTTCTAGCTCATCTTTTGAGATCTTATCTCGTTTTTTTGAGACTACACTCTGCATCGCTTTGCTGGTTTTGCCCAAACTCTTTTTAAATAATCCAAACACTCTATCTACCCCTCTTTAGCTCTATCTCTATATCGCGCTCTAACATCTCTTGTGGCATTAAAGAGTACTGCTTCACATAGCGCGAATCTCTAAATAGAGCCACAAGTGGAACTGTAAAATTACGATCAATCCCAAGCAGATCTTCAACTGCCATCAAAAGCTCTCTGTCTGCATCTCTATCTACATCCAAGGTTATTATCATTAAGGAGCTACCATATTTTTTGTCTATCTGTAGTAGCTGCTCTTGCATGATCTCACAAGCTCCACACCAGTTAGCTGTTATATTATACAATATAAAATCACTATCTTCACATACTAGCATGTCATCTTTTTTTGTTATGGTGATGTTGATATCATCTGTGATATATCTGTAGTTATTGTTAACAACGGTCTCTGTTTTCTCTTTCTCTGTATCTGTATCATCACTATTTTGTCCGCTACACCCAGATAGTAGCAGCAAAAAAGAGATAGATAGATAGATAAATATCTTAAGATTCATAGTGCTATTATAGCAAAGATTGCTCTGGCTTGCTCTATATCTTGCTCAATCTGCTGTTTAAGTTCTGCATTATCTTTAAACTCTGAACCATCTCTTATAAATTTTAAAAATTTAATTGCTATTTTTTGTGTAGAGGTAGTTACTGTTGTGTCCAACAGATGTGTCTCAATGGCAAATTGATCATCAGTAGTAGCGCGTCTGCCTATAAAAGTTATGGACGCTCTTAAAGAGTCTTCATCATCAAGCTGAGATAGTGTAGCATAGACTCCATCTTTGGGAAGTAGAAAATCACTCTGCTTAGCATTGATGGTAGCAACTAGCTCTTTTGATCCTATCCCCTGCCCTCTAACTACTGTGGCTCTATATGTGTAGTGATAGCCCAATAGTCTACTAGCTAGCTCTATCTTTTTAGAGCCTAAGAACTCTCTTATTTTGTGTGAATGTACTGAGATATGATCTATCATAAACTCATCAACCACTACAACCTTACCATCAAAACAGTCTCTTAGATCATCTATGTCATAAGCTCTATCTCTACCAAAATGAAAATCATAGCCAACTACTATAGAGCGCAACAATGGCATCTGTTGTGATAGATAGTCCAAGAAGCCCTCTGCATCAAAGTGTCTAATCTCATCTAGCTGTAGATATATGACAGGTAGTTCTGTGTGCCTCTCTCTCTCACGATATGGCGTAAGGTTGGCATGTCCGCTCTCTATAACAACAATAGCACCACTTAAACCAACTCTCTTAAATAGCTCTTGATGTGCTCTATGCATGCCATCAAACCCACCTATTGCTATAGACTCTATCTCTCTTTTCACATCACCCTCTTCTTTTAGATCTCAAATTGTACAAAAAAACTCTTAAAATGGTGTTACTATTATACAAATAGAAGCTATTTTTAGGTACAATCGCAAAAATTTATGACAAACACAAAGGATAACAATGGCACTCAATGTCTATTATGATAAAGATTGTGATATAGAGCTTATTAAAAGCAAAACAGTAGCTATGATAGGTTTTGGCTCACAAGGTCACGCACATGCTGAAAATCTCCGTGATAGCGGTGTAAATGTAGTCATCGGTCTAAGAGAGGGTGGTTCAAGTTGGGCAAAAGCAGAAGCAAAAGGCTTTGAGGTACTAACTCTTGAGAAGGCTAGTGCAGCAGCTGATGTTGTTATGATTTTGCTACCCGATGAGAATCAAGCAGAGATCTACTCTGAGCAGATAGCTCCACATCTAAAAAATGGCGCAACTATCGCATTTGGTCACGGCTTCTCTATTCACTACGGGCGCATACAGCCAGCAGACTCAATCAATGTTATGATGGTAGCTCCAAAAGCACCAGGACACACTGTGAGAAGTGAGTTTGTAAGAGGTGGAGGTATACCAGATCTTATCGCTGTTGAGTGTGATCCTAGTGGCAACACTAAGGCGCTAGCTCTATCGTATGCATCTGCTATTGGTGGAGGTCGCACAGGTATTATTGAGACAACTTTTAAAGATGAGACAGAGACTGATCTTTTTGGAGAACAAGCTGTTCTTTGTGGTGGAGTATCTGCTCTTGTACAAGCAGGCTTTGAGACGCTAACAGAGGCTGGATATGCGCCTGAACTAGCATATTTTGAGTGTCTTCATGAGTTAAAACTTATTGTTGATTTGATCTTTGAGGGTGGGCTAAAAGATATGCGCTACTCTATCTCAAATACAGCTGAATATGGCGACATGGTCTCAGGACCAAGAGTGATAAATGCCGCATCAAAGCAGGCTATGAGAGATATATTGACAGAGATTCAAAATGGGACATTTGCAAAAGATTTTGTTCTTGAAGGACAAGCTGGCTACCCTCGAATGAATGCTGAACGCAAAAACTTAGCAGCTCATCCAGTAGAGATCACTGGCGAAAAACTCCGTGACATGATGCCGTGGATTAAAGCCAACAAGATTGTAGATCAAGAGACAAACTAGCTTTAACTCACTCTAGCGTAGTAGATATCCATATGTATTAATACTGGTTATCTCTACTTCTGAGTATATATTGATACTAAAAAAGAGTTGCTACTGCTTCTGCTACATCTAGTGCCTGTTTATGCTCTGCTACATCATGAACGCGCACTATAGAAGCTCCATTTCTAACTGCTTCTAAATGTAAAGCTATAGTTCCTGCTAGTCGATCTTTACTCCTATTTTGATCTAGCTCAGATATGAGTGATTTTCTACTGGCTCCCACAAGTAGTGGTAGACCCAGTAGTAAAAAGTGTTCCAGATTGGCTATGAGAGAGAGGTTGTGCTCTAAAGTTTTACCAAATCCTATACCAACATCTAGAACTATATCTTCTACACCAAACCCTCTAGCTCTATCGATGCGTTTGGTAAAAAAATCACTAATATCTATCAGTATGTCATCATATTGTGGATCGATCTGCATTGTAGATGGTCGACCCTGCATATGCATGATAATAGCCGTCGCATTATATTCGGCACATAGTTTACAGACCATCTCATCTTCCAAGCCTCTTATATCATTAACAATACTAAAGCCTCTATCTAGTGCATATTGCAATACAGATGGAGTGTAGCTATCGATACTCATCTGCACAGACTCATACAGTTTCTGCTCATAGATAGTATCTATAATAGCCTTAACTCTTAGCATCTCATCCTCTTCGCTTACATCTAGCGCATTTGGGCGTGAGGATACCGCTCCTATATCTACCATATCAGCACCATCATCTATCATCTTCTCTATCATCTCAATAGCACCATGACCGCTAAACCTACTTGAAGCGTAAAAGCTATCATCATTTGCATTGATGATACCCATAATCTTCCTCTGGTTGGGTCTATCTATCTGTAGAGTTGCTTGCAACATAGAGGCTAGATCTTTTAAGCCAAATGGTTGTGAGAGAGCTTTTTTTGCAACTCTTTGTAGTTGGCGTGGTGTAGCTAAAAGTAGAGCATCTACTTTTGATGTTTGAGCGATTACAGTCCCTCTTGGTACAGCCAAATCTGCGCCTACACTAAGTGCATCTTGTTTTAATATATTGGCAGCTCCAACATGAAGATCTTGGATTAAGATATGTCTCATAGATGATTTTGAATCTAGTATCTTTAAAGCTGCCTTGTCAACACCCATGGTTGTTAAAAGATTGCTAATATCGCTAGATAGATTTAGTAATTTAGCTCTCATGTTGCTCTCTATCTTTTAAAAATTGTGACAACAGCATAACAAGCACTACTCTTAAATTGCCGTTGAGCTCTAGTAGTCTAAAAGCGGTTGTAAATGCATCTAGTTGAGAAGAGCCTAGCTTCATCTTCTGCACATAAAGAGCTTGATAAAATATCTGCTCTACTATCTCTTTTGAGCCATGTCTGCTCTTTTTTTGAGCACTTGAGACAAAGTTTAACATCTGATCTATGGTGAGGTTTATCAGATCTATATCGATACCGTTACTGCGTCGCTCTTTAGGTATAGACTCAATCATCAATCTTGATCTAATCGTAGGAAGCAGTACTGAAGCTGTTGGAGCTACAATAATAAAGATGATATTAGACGGTGGCTCTTCTAGGACTTTTAGAAGAGCATTTTGTGCCTCTATGCCAAACTTTTTGGCACACAAGATAAGATATTTGTTGCTTGACTCTGCAACATAAGCCTTTGCTATAACTTTCTTTGCATCATCTAGTAGAAAATCATCTAAAACAGTGCCCTCTACTATATGTGGACTAAGCTGCTCTTTTAGAGTCTCAAACCTTGTAGAGATATCTTCATCAATAATAATACGACCACGCTCCAAATCACTCATCAACCTCAACCTCACCAAAAAGAGCTGCATTGAGTGAGAGCTCAAAGAGTCGGTAGAGCTGTAGTAGCTCTATGTCGATTTTTGGGTCATAAGAGCTTAGGTGTATAGAGTTTGGGTACTCTTCGTTCATTATCCAAAGTGTACTATTGGTAGATGATTTTGCTATCTCTGAGCGTGGATCACTACCTTTGCCGATATACCAGAAAAAATACCTATCTGCAAACGATAGCTCCAGAAGATCTAAGAGCATCTGCATAGACTGCCCGCTACTCATCTGAACTGATTCATAATGCAATCTATCAAGAGCAACAACACTAACTAGAGGTCTCTCTTTTGTCAAACTGTTGATCGATGAGCTGATGTAGTGTTCAAACCACTTGTATCGTTCATCGGTTAATAAAATGGCTGTCTTGCCCTCTAGAAGTTGTGAGACTGTATGTTTAGTGATAGCTGTCCACTCAAACCGCTGCTCCTCAATCCAGTTAAAAGATGCCCCTTCATTGCGAATAGCATCTAACATCCATCGTGAAAACTCCTGCATAACTCTCTACTAGCTATCTAGCTCATAAGCACCATGAAGAGCTCTGACTGCTAACTCTGCATACTTCTCATCAATCACCATTGAGACTTTAATTTCCGATGTTGAGATCATCATAATGTTGATATTTTCATGTGCCATAGTAGCAAATGCTTTTGCTGCAACTCCAGTGTGTGACTTCATACCAACACCAACTATGGAGACTTTACAGATATTTTCATCATAACTAGCCTCTTCTATCTCACCTCTATTTACAAATGACTCTACTATGGGTTTTGCATCTAAGAGCTCATTGATTGGGACAGTAAAGTCTAGATGTGTTTTATCATCTACTCCAAGCGTCTGGATAATCATATCGATATTTACACTACTCTTTGCTAATCTTCCAAATATATCAGAAGCTATTCCTGGTCTATCGCACACTCCACCTAGTGATACTCTAGCTTGATTTCGATCTAAGGCTACGCCACTAACTAGTGGTTCTTCCATGATATTACTCTCCTTTGTTATTAAGGTTCCCTCTGCGTCTGTAAAACTTGATCTTGTTACTAAGTTAATCTGTAATTTTTTTGCCAGCTCAACTGAGCGGTTTTGCAACACTTTAGCACCAAGTGATGCTAGCTCTAACATCTCATCATAAGAGATCCGATCTAGCTTTTTTGCTTTTGGCTCTATGCGCGGGTCTGTTGTGTAGATGCCATCAACATCTGTATATATTTCACACAAATCTGCTCTAAGTGCTCCAGCAATAGCAACAGCAGAGAGATCACTTCCACCTCTACCAAGAGTTGTAACTCTACCATCGCTATTGACACCTTGAAAACCTGCTACTACTACCACTTTGCCACTATCTAAAGCCTCTTGTAGAGGTTTTGGATCTATGCTCTCGATGCGTGCTCTAGTGTGAGTTGCATCTGTAACTATGCCTGCGCGTCGTCCGCTCATAGACTCCGCTAGTACTCCCCTCTCATTGAGAGCTATTGAGAGTAGAGATGCTGTCACTCTCTCACCTGAACTAAGTAGCATATCAAGCTCAAAACTCTCTGGATTATCACTTAGCTCATTAGCATACCCTATGAGCTTATTGGTCTCACCGCTCATAGCAGATACAACAACTACAACACTATTGCCAGAGTCTACACTCTTGCTTACTATGTCACATACAGACGATATGCGCTCTAAATCTGCCACACTCGTGCCACCAAACTTCTGAACTACTAACATCTACAGATACCCTTTAGATAAAAAATAATTGACCACCTTTTCATAGATGGGCTTTTTAAAGTGTGCCATAACATCTGAAAGCTGGTCTACTTGAATAAACTTATAGTTTATAAACTCTGGATTTTTTGTACATAAATCAATAGCATCTATATCTCTAAGGCGAACCATATAGTAGCGCTGTGTCTGTCCATAATATGGACTCATTTTTGTAGCTACATGGCGTGGGAACTCATACGATATCCACCCTGGATACTCGGTAATGATCTCTACATCATCTGTCCCAATCTCCTCTAAAAGCTCACGAAAAAGTGCCTCTTTAGGAGTCTCGCCCTCATCTATACCACCTTGAGGAAACTGCCATACATCAAACATATCACTTCGCTCTGCGATAAATAATCGCCTATCTTCTGGATAAGATGGTGGGACTATCACTGCTGCAACATTAGGACGATACGGCTTGACGCTTAGCATAGATAGACCTTTTTTTAATGCAATTATACTCTCATTGTTATTAAAGATAGATTGAATCATTATAATCTCTAGTAGATTATTTGGCTATCATAAGCAGGACTCTTGCCATACTATAATCCTTGTTTGAGCCAAGAGATAAAGAGCACCTACCTCACATACTCTGCTCTATCTTTGCACATATATTTCAGGTGACCTATGTTATTAGTATTGTTTTCATCCATATAGCAACATCCAGCTTCAAAGCTTGTGCAAGTGTAAGTATTATTGTTATTTTTAAAGGTAACTTCTGTACCATCTTGATTTACACCATAGTGCGTGGTACCGCCATAAGAAAGGTCTATTCCAAATATTTCGACACTACCATCATCTACAAAGCTCAAGGTTCGTATATCATCCTCCCAACCCCCAACAATCTTTTCAGTTCCCAACATAACCCCATTGCCATAATATCCAAGATCATTTTTTGGTTGCAATGAGTTGTCAACTATAAAGGCTGAAGTACTATTTGTGTCATTAGTGTCACTACTGTTGCTATCGCTCCCGCACCCTGCCACTAAAAATAGTAAAGCTATTAGGAGTGTTGTGTTTATATGTCTCATTTTTCTATCCTTTTAGCTAGCTCTGCTCTTGCATTATTTTGCTTTTCTAGATACTTATCTGTAGCATTATCTTTATTCTTTTGATATTCCAATATCTTTTTCTTGCTCACTCTTGTACCGTTCAGCACATAGGTTATATCACCACTTGCATTAGTAGTATATGTTCCACTAGAACTTGCTAACTCATCATAGAGCATTCTTAGTTCACTAAATCTTGGTAATGCTATAAGTAGATTTACTTTTTCATCTGCTTTTTTGGACAACAAGATAGCTCTCATCTCGCCATCTACTATCTTTGCCTCTTTTGTGCTCAAACCCATTATTTTGGAAAAATCTACCAAAATCTTATTATGCTTTTGCATATCCTGAGTTTTAATTTCTACACTATTAGGACTATAAGCAGGTACTTCTGCTACCAATGAAGCACACATCATGCTCAACGCTGTTATTGTTGTCAATAAGGGGGGGGGTTCGTCTCATCCTATCATCCTTTTATGTGATAGGATAAGTTTAACTAAAGCATATAGAGTTTAAAGTAAATGCTCTCTTGATGCTCAAATAAATCTTTTTAGCAGTGGTACTTTTTGTAACATAGAGGTTTTAAAGTAAAGGCCTCTTTAGTAGATTATTTGGCTATCATAAGTAGGACTCTTGCCATGCTGCAATCCTGTCTGGTGTCACTACATGTAGTCTAGACTAAAGTCCCAGTCTCTAAGGTGGATTGATTATACATACGCTACTAGAGTAGATCTTAATGATAAAGAAAAATCAGTAAAGAAGATGTCATCAAGAGCATTGTTATCAAACATAGATTATACTCTCAACTATGCTTTTATATATACATATACCTTTTTGCGATAGTAAGTGCCACTACTGTAGTTTCAACTCATATACAGATAAGCTTTATCTAAAAAGAGCCTATTTGGACTCTCTCATAGAGCAGTTTGAGTTTGAGGTAGAGCGTCACAACATAGAGCCAAAATCACTAGAGACCCTGTTTATCGGTGGCGGAACACCATCAACAATAGATGCTTCGCTCTACATGGAGCTATTTGACAAGATTGGCAGATATCTTAAAGTTGGTGCTGAGATAACAGTAGAAGCAAACCCACACAGTGCCACAGAGCAGTGGCTATCTCAAATCTACTCTCTTGGTGCCAATAGAGTAAGTCTTGGTGTGCAGAGCTTTAGTGACATTAAACTTAATAAACTCGGAAGAGAGCACACAAGAGCGGATGCATTTAGGGCGGTTGAGGCTGCTAAAAAAAGTGGATTTGACTCCATCAATATTGACCTCATATATGCACATTGTGATGATACACAAGAGCTACTACTGCAGGATCTACAAAGTGCCTTCTCTCTACCCATAGATCACATCAGTGCTTACGCTCTTACCATTGAGAGTGGAACTCTTTTTGCTAAGAGACCTGAAGTTGCATCTGAAGATCTAGAGCTAACTAAAACTCTCTTTGAAGAGATAAAAAAGGGTGGGTTTGAGCAGTATGAGATCTCAAATTTTGCACAAACTAGATCAAAACATAACCTTGGATACTGGCAATACAGACCATACATAGGACTAGGTGCTGGTGCTGTTGGATCTATAGAGCAAGTGCGCTACTACCCGCACAGTTCTATTGAGCTCTATATCAAAAACCCACTTTATAGGCGAGAAGAGAAGCTCAGCTCTGAAGATGTCAAAAGTGAAAAACTACTGCTAGCCCTTAGATCTTGTGTTGGAGTAGATAGAGCTCTTTTAAATACCCAAGAGCTACAAAGAGCTCAATGGTTATGTGAAGAGGGTAGACTAAAAGATCAAGATGGGAGATTTTACAATAGAGATTATCTATTAAGTGATGAGATAACACTCTACATTCAAGGAAACTAGTATATAATATCGAAAAAAATAGGCTTAAGATGTTTGGGATCGGTTTTGCAGAACTTCTTGTCATTGTTATAGCTGCTATACTATTTTTGGGTCCAGATAAGTTGCCACAAACATTAGTTCAAATAGCAAAATTTTTCAATGAGACAAAAAGAGCGCTCACAAGTGCAAAAAACTCCATAGAAGAGGAGCTTCATCTAGATGAGATGAGGCGTGAAATTAGCTCCTTGAGAGATGAAGTAAAAAATAGCAGAGCAGATCTAACAACTCTAGATGATCTAACACGAGTTGAACCTGAACTCAAATCATCACCAATAGAGCCAAAAGTTGTAAAATTTAGCAAAGAGAAGAGTAGCAAAGAGGATGTTTGAAAACCTACGACCACACCTAATAGAGTTACGCCAAAGAGTTGGCAGATCTGTAGCAACTGTTGTGCTCTTTTTTATAGTTGCGTTTATATTTCATGAACCACTTCTAAACTGGGTTATAGCCCCTCTTAATGATGCTCTAACTACCCTTGGTAAAGATGGCATAGATGTAGCCGACGGTAAAATTGTCTCAAATGGCTCGGGAGCCGTTGTGACACACATAGTTGGCGGTGTGTTTTACGCATCTATTAAAGTAGCTTTTTTAGCCTCTCTTCTACTGTCCCTGCCTGTTATATTGTGGCAAGTATGGCACTTTATAGCACCTGGTCTATATGACAATGAGAAGAAGATGCTTCTACCATTTGTAGTTGGTGGAACTGTTATGTTTACTACTGGTGCCGCATTTGCGTACTACATAGTCACACCCTTTGGGTTTACTTTTCTCATCTCGTTTGGTAGCTTTGCGTTTATGCCACTTATTGCTATTGAGGAGTATGTTGGCTTTTTTACCAAAATCATGTTTGGATTTGGACTAGCCTTTGAGCTACCAATCTTTGCCTATTTTTTAGCTCTTCTAGGCTTGGTTGATGATAAACAGATGAGAGATTTTTTCAAATATGCTGTTATTATTATCTTTGTAGTAGCTGCTCTGCTTACGCCTCCTGATGTGATCACACAACTACTGATGGCGGGACCTCTTGTATTGTTGTACGCTATCTCAATATTTATAGTCAAAGCTGTAAATCCTCATAAAGATGAAGAAGTTGTCACTCCTAAGAAGTAGCTACGACTTTACCCTACCCTCTGAGCTAATCGCTACTTCACCAGCACCCACACGCGATAGCTCTAAGCTACTGGTCTATAACCGTGCAACAGATGAGATTACACATGCTATATTTGCGGACATTGAGCAGTTTATACCAGATGATTGTGCTCTTATATTTAACAATACCAAAGTGATTAAAGCGAGACTTTTTGCAAAGAAGCTAAGTGGTGCAAAATTAGAACTTCTAATCAATAAGCCACTACCACACAACCGTGTAAGCGTCTACATAAAAGGCAGAGTTAAAGTTGGTACAACTATGCTATTTGATCAAAACTTAAGTGCTGATGTTGTAGAGCTCGTGGATGATGGTAGTCGTATAGTAGAGTTTAAACAGAGCAATCACATAGTAGAGTACACTACCCTACTGCGCACTGTAGAGAAGATTGGTCACACGCCATTGCCTCCATACATCAAGCGTCAAGATAATCTAGATGATGAGTCCAACTATCAGAGTGTTTTTGCACTCAAAGAGGGAGCAGTTGCTGCACCTACTGCCTCACTACACTTTACAGATGAGCTTCATAGCAAAATATGCAAAAAACATACTCATGACTATATAACGCTACATATTGGCGCTGGAACCTTTAAGCCTGTTGAGAGTGAAATTATCACAGATCACCCAATGCACTCCGAATACTTTGAGATTACAGATACCACAAAACAGATCATAAACTCTACTCAAAAGATACTCTGCGTCGGTACAACAACTACTAGAACTGTAGAGTATTTTGTGCGAACAAGAGAGCTTAGTGGAGAGGCAGATCTATTTTTGCATCCACAAAATAGACCACAAAGAGTAGATTATCTACTGACAAATTTTCACCTGCCAGCATCTACGCTTATCATGTTAGTAGCATCTTTTGTTGGTGTCAAAAAGACTCAAGAGTTATACGCTAAAGCGATAGAGCATCGTTACCGTTTCTACAGTTACGGTGATGCTATGTTAATCATCTAAGGAGATATAATGGGCAATATATTTATACTAATCACCATCGCTATCATAGTATATATGATAGCAAAAAGTGTCAAAACATCATCTATGTCACGCAAACATGAGCCGATCACTGCAACTGCAAAAATGTTAAAAAGAAGCGACTTGGGGCTATTTGTAGCTCTTGTGGCCAAAGTTGCTAAAGCAGATGGTAAAGTTGATGAGCTTGAGGCTCAACTTGTAGGTCTACTCTTTGACGATATATGTAAAACATTTACAAATCCAAAAGAGGCAAAAGAGATCTTAAAGGAGATCTTCAATACTCACAAACAGACTCAAGATGACATAGAGCAGATAGCCACAACTCTTAGACTACTTACAAGAGCTCAAAGAGCTAAGCAGCAGCAGTTTATGGGGTTTTTGATACAGCTAGCATTTGTAGATGGTACAGTTAGTCAAGATGAAGAGAGAGTCTTAAAGCGCATAGCAGAGTCTCTTAAGATAGAGCCTAAGATCTATCATGGTATATATGATCAATTTGAAAAACTGGTTAAAAACTCTCAACCACAACTATCTTTAGATGATGCTTGTGCCATACTTGGGGTGAGTATCGATGATGATCTAAGCACAATTAAAAAAGCCTACAGAAAACTTGTTCGTGACTATCATCCAGATATCATTAAAGCTCAAGGTGCAGATGATGATTACATAGAAAAAGCGACAGCTAAAACACAACAGATCAATCAAGCCTATGAGCTAGTTAAGAGAGATAAGAGATCATAGTCTTACTATGATTTTTAAAATCTCCTACCTATGGTAAATTCGAAGTTTGATGTCTTGTCATCACCATCTGGATTTATGGCATTTGCGTAGACTAGCTGTAGTGGACCCATAGGTGAGAACCACTCCAGTGATACACCATAGCCTCCTCGCGAGAACTCATCTAAGGACTCTTCACCTATCCAGCCCCAATCTACAAATAGACCAAAGCGCATCTTAGCTGATGGTAGTAGTGGAAAACTAAGCTCAAAGTTATTCGATAGTGTCTGCTTGCCACTAATACGAACTGTCTTACCCGTTGTTCGACTTGTATAGTATGGCAACTGATACGGGCTATATCCTCTAACTGAACCTATGCCACCCATATAGTATCGCTCAGCATATGGCAAGTACCCTGTATCTTTAGCAAAGTAGTAGCGCATTTTATATCTAAATATAAGATCAAAATTTACAAGTTTCTCTAGTGAGTTGTATTTGCTTAGTGTTGTTCTACTCTTAAAGTAGTCCGCTTCAGCACCAATACCACCCTTCTCAAAACCTTGTGTAACTACCCACCCCTCTCTAGCAACATAGTAGTTATCGGTATTGTCAAATGTTGCACCAATAGAGAGAGCACTTTTAGAGTAGCTCTCAAAATATCTCTGTCTACTCTCATCATATGTTGTTGTATTGATATCATAATAGTCAACATTTGAGTAAGTATAGTTTAAGTACCCTCTAATATGTCTAGAGAAACGGTGCCCTGTTCCAACTGTAATACCATTTGAGCGTGTGCTATATGATGAGTACTCAAAGTCATTGTAAAATAGTGAAAAATTGCCACTAAAATCACTATCGTTAAGTCGTGGATTTGAGATATTAAAAGAGTAGCTACTGCTTTTTTGTGATCTCTCAGCTTGCACTCCAACATCTATGCCAGAACCAAAGATATTGCGATCACTCAAACCTACATTGAGAGAGAATCCACCATAGCTACCATACCCACCACCAATTTGTATCTTACCTGTAGGAGTCTCTTTGACTTTTACAACTAGATCCATAGTGCTATCATCAACTCTCATCTCTTCAATAATTGAACTCTCAAAAAAACCTGTTCTACCAAGAGCATTTCGTGAATCTTTAAGATCTGTAAGGGAGTATAGATCAGTTGGTCCAAGATAGAGTTCACGACGGACTATGCGATCTAGTGTGCGTGAGTTGCCAGATATAATGACATCACGAATATACACCTTCTCTCCAGCCGATATGCGGTAGATAACATCAACAGTTCTATCATCTGTATTTTTTCTAATGTCTGGATAGACCTGCGCATACGCATAGCCCAAATCTGCTATATGTAGCTTCAATCTCTCAGAATCATCACGAAAAGTCTGGATATTAAATGGCTCTGATACCTCTAGTCTTAAAAGCTCTTTTAGCTCCTGCTCATCCACAACCCTCTCTTGCTGATAGAGTTTGATGCTGCTGACGCTATACTGATCACCCTCTTTGATATCATAGTCAATGGTAGCACTATAGTTATCAAAATCTACCCTTACAAACGGTTCATCAACCCTGATATCCATATAGCCGTGTTGCATGTATTTATCTGCAATTCTAAGAGGATCATACTCAAGCTGTTCTAATGCCATCTCACCATCATTACGACCCCAAAACCAACCCATAAACTCATGCTCTTTGTTGACTATGACCTTATTAAAATCGCTACTACTTAAGTTGGTTGCACCCTTGAGTCTTAAACGCTCAATCAAGATCGTCTCCCCCTCATTGACAATAAACTCAAGATCTACTGTGCTATTGCTATTGTGTTTAACATTGACTTCAACAATAGAGTCTAGTTTACCCTCATCTTCTAGCACTTTTAAGATACGCTCTTTAGCAGACTTAATCTTAGACTCATCATAGAGCGTACCGCTCTTGATCTGGATTGTCTGCTCTATAAACTCATCATCACTCTCTTTATATCCTACTAGCTCCACCTCAGAAACAGTTGGCTTCTCAACAAATACAAGAGTTAACACACCATCTTCAAAAGTTGCATAGATATCATTAAAATAGCCCTGTCGATAGAACTCCTTGATCGCCTCATCTACCTTTGCGCTCTCTAGTTCGTCACCAACTTTAAGCTTAAGCATACGCTCTGCTGCAATCGGCAACATGTGGGCTAAGCCGCTATATTTGATCTGCTCAATACTTTGTGATGCTTGTAGCAGGCTAAGAGATAGCAGTGTTACTGTTAAGATAATATTTCGAATCATATCACTCCTTAAAGAGATGAGATTTTACCACCTTAGGGGTTAATAGAGTATAAAAAAGGCTTCTCTAATGAGCTTATGGGTAAAATAAACCATTAAAAGGGGGTTTGATGACGATTGGTATTATAGGTTTAGGTTTAATGGGTGGCTCACTTGGTCTTGAGCTTAGGGAGTTGCCGTTTGTAAAAGAGGTTTTAGGAAGTGATCACAACAAGGAGCACTGTAGTAGTGCGCTCAAACTATCTCTAGTAGACAAGATAGTCGAAGCCAAAGAGATAGTAAAGTGTGATACGCTATTTTTAGCTGTTCCTGTTGATGGAATCATAGAGATCATCAATAACCTAGCTCCACTCATAGATCAAAATAGCACCATTATAGATCTAGGAAGTACAAAAGAGCGCATAGCCTCATCCATACCACCATCAATACGCCACAACATCATCACAGCACACCCACTAACAGGCACAGAAAACTTTGGTCCAACAGCAGCACTCAAAGATCTATATAGAGACAAAGTTGTGGTACTTTGTGATATGAAAAAATCTGGCAAACTACAACAAGAGGTGGCAGTAAAGCTCTTCTCTGCTCTTCACATGCGCCTACACTACATGAGTGCTAGCGAACATGATCGTCACGCTGCCTTCATAAGCCACATGCCCCATGCCATATCTTACTCCCTTGCCAACACAGTTCTAGCACAAGAGGATAAGAGCAATATCTTAGCACTAGCTGCTGGTGGATTTAGGTCTATGAGCCGCTTAGCTAAGAGTTCACCTGTTATGTGGGAAGATATATTTAGGCAAAACTCAGACAACCTAGTAGAGGCGATAGAGCTTTTTGAGAGTGAGCTTAGTGCTATGAAAGAAGCTATAAAAACAGAGAACTGGAAAGAGTTAGGTGAGTACCTACATACTGGTCAAAAGCTACATGAGCTGATCTAAAACCATGAGAGATGTTATCGTCATAGGAGCTGGAGCATCGGGGATGATGGCAGCGATTATGGCAGCTAGAAGAGGCAAAAGAGTTCTTATATTAGAGAGACAACATGCCTGTGGAATCAAACTAAAAGCTACAGGTGGGGGTCGCTGCAACCTTACCAATACTCTTAATAGCAGTGAGTTTATGAGTCGCTTTGGTAAAAGTGGCAGATTTATGAGCGAAGCACTTAAAGTGCTAGATCACCATAAACTTATAACTTTTTTTGAGCAGCTTGGTGTTAAGACTCACTCTCCTGATGGATATAGAGTATTTCCCGTAACACACAATGCTCAGAGCATACTAGATGCTCTAGTGCTTGAGCTTACAAATCTAAACATAGAGATACTCTGCTCTCAAAATGTGCTCAAAATAGAGACTATACAGAAGAGAGTTGCTGCTGTCTATAGTAATGGTAGATGTTATCCTGCTAAGAGTGTTGTAGTCTCAACAGGAGGAGCTGGGTACCAGAAGCTTGGTGGAAACTGTAGTGGATATGATCTACTTAGATCACTCAAACACACAGTAACAGATCTACATCCTGCCATGTTGGCACTTAAAGTTAAAGAGCGCTGGGTTAATAAGTGTCGTGCAGATACTCTTGGTTCAGTGCAGATCAAAATTGATCTTAAAAAGAGAAAATCCATAGCTACTGGTGATCTCATCTTTACGAAGAGTGGTATCAGAGGTCCAGTGGTGTTAGATATATCAAGAGAGATCACGCCACTACTCTCAAAATATCAAGAGATACCCATACTGATCAAGGCCTTAAAAGATATAGATAGAGATGCCTTAGAGCATCATCTGCGCTTAGATCCAAGCTCTACTATCTTAGAGTCTCTCTCAAAGCTACTCCCCAAATCACTATGTTCTGCTCTACTACAAGAGATAGAGCTAGATTCATCAAAATCATATACCCAGCTCTCTGTAAAAAATAGAACCAAGTTAAGCGAAATATTTTGTCTCATACCACTAACTATTATAGGTGATGGTGGATTTGAAAATGCGATGGTTACGCGTGGAGGAGTAAAGCTTAAAGAGATAGATCCTACTACAATGCAGAGTAGAGTAGTAGATGGACTCTATCTATGTGGAGAGGTTGTCGATTTAGATGGTCCTTGTGGAGGATATAATCTACAATTTGCGTTTGCTAGTGGTGCTCTTGTAGGAGCATCACTCTAGCCATACGCTATCTGTTTAGGGTCTAGTTTGTCGTCTGATTCTGATCTTCTGTTAAGTTTTGATCCCCTGTTGAGTTCTGATCTTCTGTTAAGTTCTGATCATCAGGCTCTACAGATGTATTGGTCTCTGGTTTAAATGTTACTACATAATCAGCAACTGTGCTAATCTGATCATCACTATATGTTTTGATCTGATCATACATGATATCACCATATCCATACTGGTCTATAGATCTGCTCTTGTATTGAGATAGCACAGATGTTATATCTTGAGCCTCCATAGTGCTTATAACTTTTGATACATTGTATGCTGGCTTTTCTGCTTTTGTACCATGACAAGCCATACATTTCTCAAAAAGTCTCATTGCCTCTTTGTTGACAGGCACACCACCAGGATCTATTGAACCATTTTGTTCTACAGTTGTGTTGAGCTCCAGATAGCCAGATAGTATCTCGCCATTTAAGTCTACATCAACACGATACTTTGTTGTTCTATTTTTATCTACATCAGTTCTAAACTCATAGAAGTACTGTATCTCACTAAGAAGGTCTTTAAATTTGTCACCAATATCAGTACCTGTAGCTTGAATGTAGACACCACCTGTAGCTTGAGCAATATCAGCCAATGATTGATCGTGGAAACCGCCCATAGATATGGTATAGATAGTGGTCTGATTGTCTATGGCTTTTCTTATAACATCTTGTACTGTATTGGAGCTTGAGTTGTCAGATCCATCTGTCATAAGAACTACAATTCTCTTATCTGCCATACTAGAAGCGACCTGCTCTATCGACTTAACAGAAGCGTCAAAGTATGCAGTTGCGCCACCCCAAGAGTAAGTGCTATTTGAGTCTAAAACAAATGGGTACTCACTAACTAGAGTAGATGATGGATTGTATAACTTTGAGTTTGGATGGTATATATCTATGATAAATTTTGCCATTTTTTTATCGCGTAAAAAGCCGTCGTTTGGATACTGAAGACTTACTTTTTTATCTGTAATGCTACTTTTAAGACCAAGAGAGTTTACAAATCCACGATCAACAAACTTAACATTGCTGTCAAAAATGGTAAAACCGATCTCAGAGTCTCCACTCAACTCATCTATAAATGATTTTGATGCTGCATATACTAGATCAAAGCCTGTATTTGCCTTAGAGCTATTTGTCTCTTGATATACAGCCTGCATAGAGCCGCTAGCATCTAGAGTAAGGACAAGATCTGCATTTAAATTGTTGAACTTATAGCTATTGTAAGATACTAGATCTTTATCTTTATATAGTGCTACTTGAGAGTCTGGTATGCCAAGCACGGCTCTGCCTATTTTGGTATCTATAACAGTATATTTAAACTTTTTCTCAGATGAGTTGTAGCTCAAAGAGACACCGTCACTATTGACTCTTACTGCAAAGCTGTTATCATCAGTAGCGGTTGAAACTACACCCCATCTCTGATTTGGATTCTCAAATAGTGACACATTAGAGCGCATTGTATGATACCCATTTTTTGATATCTGGATAAATTTTAAACCACTAATATTGCGCTTGTCATAAAAGCGTCCACAAGAGTCTGTAACCAACGAGCCTGACTGCTCAAGATCAGCAGATATATAGCTTACATCAACTCCAGATACTGGTTTGTACCCTCCAGGGATTGGAAGTGTTAAACACTCCTGCTCCACCTCATAGTTCTCATCACTTGCAACTGGCTCAAGTACAATACCGTTGATATTGCCCTTTAGTGGATACTTTGTTGTTGAGCTTGTCTCACATCCGCTCAGCAACAAAAGTGCTACTACCGAACTAGATACTATTTTTGTTAGATTCATTCTCTACCCTTATCTTACGTTTATATACTCTTTGTCTGTATTATAGCAACTAAGGCTTATAACTTCTTAAGATATTGTATTAAAACTATCAAAAACTAACTTTTTGTCCAATTTACTACCCTATTCCCACTCATCTAACTCTCTTTTGGTGTGTTTATCTTTTTTGTAGCGACGCGCGTTGATGCTTTTTTCTAACTGGTTGGCACTATATAGCAGATCATCTTTGATCTTCTGTATGTCATCTTCTCCTGATGCATAACGCTGCATTTTATGTACCAATTTTTCAAGCTGATTGTAGTTATCTTGATAGAGGTTGATTGCAGAGACTCTATCTAGATAGCGGTTACCATTGACTATCTTTTTCCTATATGCAGATATATCAAGCTGATCACTTCTGCTAAGATATGAGATTACACTGTTGTAAAATCTCTCAAGAGCTCGTATATACCTAAGTCTTTGTGTCTCTTCTAATCTTTTTTTGCTCACTTTTGCCATTGTTACGCCTGTTTATGATTTACTGATACAATTATAACAGTAAACTCTAAAGGAAACAGAATGATAAAAGGACTTTTAACGCTACTATTAACTCTTAGTGCCGCACTGTATGCAGAGGTGAGCAATATCACAACAGATGCAGAGTTTGTAGCTAAAAAAATACCGATAGTAGACATAAGAACAGCACCAGAATGGCGTGATACAGGGGTTTTAAAAGATGCCATCCTTATCACTTTTTTTGATGAAAATCGCAACTATGATATCGATAAATTTGTTAAAGAGCTAAATAGCGAGCTCAACACTAGTAAGGAGTTTGCGCTCATATGTAGATCAGGCGCACGCTCTGCGCTTGTAGCTAAGATGCTCTCTCAAAAGTACAACTACAATGTTATAAACTTAGTAGGCGGCATGAGACATGTAGCCACAACAGATCTACAGACTAAAAGCTACAAATAGACACTCCAAGCTCTCAAGTCTCATTTATATCTTTCACAACCGAGCGGTTGTGATCTATAAACACCTCTATCTCATTGATACTCTCTATATTGATAATTAGGTTTAAACTTAAGAAGTTTAGTTTAAAAGCTACAGGACGACCTTTTGTGCTAAAATGCTAGTAGAGTCTAAATCATACTGCTTGTCTACTATAGCACTCTGTATATCACTACTGCTATGTATTTTAGAGTCATATAGTGCAACTATCACCTCATCGTCTTCTTTGAGAAATCTACTCTCACCAT
>JAMONY010000044.1 GCA_027066325.1 Helicobacteraceae bacterium
ACGGATGTGGTTCAGGCTCTAAAAAAGCCTCATATAGTGATGTCAACATCAGTGCAGAGCAAAAAATAACGCTCTATAAAGCACTCGATAAGTCAGTACAGATAATAGACTCACAAAGCAAGCTAGATAAGCTCTATGATGATATAAACCGCAGTAGAGAGGGGCTTACAGGGCATCATAAAACAAGCTATGAGAAATTAACTGTAGATTTTAGCAAAGATACTCTCTTATTTATACAGAGACAATATACAAGTTACAATGCTGCTACTACTATAAAACCTCAACATAACGGTGTGCGCGTCTATAGCACTACCGGAAATAGTAAATATCATCTTAAACTTGGCACTCTTATTGTGCTTAAAAATGGTAGAGGTATTCCTCTGCTCTTCACTAAGATAAGTGTGATTGGAAGTTGTGAAGCTAGTGGTGGATTTTTAAAAGGCGATAGCCCAACTGTAAGTCTTGCAAATGCAACCCTACTTCATAGTGCCAAAAGCCCTCTCAATACATCTAACAGACTTTCGTACACCATGTATTATGACGCTCATGTTGATGAGTTCTACCAGACTCATTTCCAAGGCGTTACACCTGCAAGAGTGAAGTGGATAGATGACAATGTTGCTCTCTCATCAGGCGTAATATACTCAGATAGCTCCACATCTTTTCTTAGCCCTAAGCTAACAGATGCATGGCATACAAAAACTTCTTATTGTAATGGAGGTCCTGCAGGGACGTATCCTATAAACATATGGAACTTCTCTATCGAAGGTTTTCGTTCAGATTGTGCAGAGTATGACGCTTCTGAGGAGCCCAAAATCTCACTCTATTCAGTACCTTACCATACAATAAACCCAGATTTTAATGGTTCAGTAGAGGATATCCAGTCTATATCTGTAAAGTCTTGTACGCCATATATCAGTACTCCAAAAAAAGAAGATACGGATTGGCTTCTTGAGCACTATACACTAGAAAAGATTACTTTTAAAGATATATTTTAATGGTATCGCAGCGTTTTGAGGGTAATACATGGCAATAGAGACGATCTAATGCACTCAATCAAAGCTTTACATTAAATAACCATGAACTGTTATCGTCATCTAGCAGACTCTTATACGACCAGCGACAACCTCAATCTTACCATCTAACTCATAACTAAAAACCTCTTGCGGATAGACTCTTACTGCCTCCTCATAAGTTGGGCTATTTAGACAAAACTGTAAAAATGGGTCATCAATACACCTACTAGTTTGCGCATATGTCTCAACAAATTGATCTACATCTAGTATCAAATTTGCTTTTGCTTGTGCCAATAGATCATTTGTGCCTCGACTCTCATGGAGACGGTGTGGTATAACAAAAATCTTTTTTTGCATCTTTAACGCATACTCTACACTACGCAAACTACCACTACCAAGATCTGCTTGAGTTACTATAAGCAGATCTGATAGCGCAACAACAATCTCATTGCGCACTACAAAACTCCAATTTGTAGCCCTAAAGCCATCTTCAAAGGGACTCAAAAGAAGACCATCTTGCTCTATAGATTCAAGAAGTGTACGGTTAGTAGCTGGATAGCGGATATCAAGACCATTGCCAAGCACAGCTATAGTATTTGAGCTGGATGCCCCTGAGTGTGCTATGGCATCTACACCCATAGCAGCACCACTAACTATGCAGACTCCCGCTCTTGATAGCTTAGATGAGAGCTCCAAAGTGATAGATCTTGTATAGCTACTAGGTCTACGCGTACCAACAATAGAGATCTTAAATCTATCTAAAAGATCCAAATTGCCTCTAAAAAATAGCTCCTTTGGATAACGCTTCATAGAGTCTAGCTCATCTATATGTTTAGGTACTTTTTGACTCATCTGATATATGGCACCAACTGATCTATGCGTACAAGATCTACCTCTTTTAACAGTAGATCTCTTGACTCTATAAGCGCCTCAATAGTCTGCTTGTGCGGATGAGCTATAGCTATAGCAACACCTCTTCTTTTGGCAACCTCAATCGCTTTTTTAATCTGTTCTTTGATCTTCTCAACCTCAACCTCATGATCTAAAAAGATATCTCTTGCGATATAGGGGCGGTGTAGCTCTTTAGCTAGATCATCAACAGCTGTTGAGGCTATGGTTCTGCTATCTATGAAAGTTATATTGTAGCGATCTAATGCATAGATCAGCATCCGCATAGAGTCTATATTTGATGTAAAAGCACTACCTGTATGGTTGTTAATATACTCTACTTTTGGAAATAGCTTAACAATCTGTGCTACCCTACTCTCAATACTCTCTTGAGTATCTGATAGCTTAAGTGTTGATGGCTCAGGACTACCATAAGAGAGTGCCTCTAACGGTATATGAACCATATAGTAAGGCTCAAGCTTAGCTAACTTAGAAGTTGATGGATGGATCTTTGATGGCGGCAAAAAAGAGAGTGTGAGATTGAGCAGTGTACTCCTGATAGCTTTTACATCTTGCGCTGAAGCTACATCATCTATGATGATTGACAGCATAGCCTTAGAGGGTGTGGCGCTCTGGTTTTCTATGCTAGATGAGCTAGAGGAGAGTGACGATAAACTACTAGATGACTGCAAAGAGCTACTAGCTCCTGCTGTTGGCTGTAGTGTTACTGGCTGCAGAGCTACTGCATCATCTCGATCTTTAGTAGTGTAGAGGACTAGACCAAGCAGAGCTATAAAGAGTATGGCTATAGTTATCTGTAGAGCAAGTACAACTTTTTTACTATCTGATTTTCCTCTTCTACCCAATCTTAGCCACCCACTTTTGTGAACGATACAACTGATGCTCTAGCTCTACTGTTTTAGTCTGTTCCACAAACTTAGGTAGCTGTTTTTGAATCTCTGCTTTTGGTGTAACAATGCAACTACCACCCCAAAAACCTAATCCATCTTCAAAGCCAACACGATTTAGAAAAACTACATGACATCGTGACAAAAGGGCCAAAGTTTTTAAAAGTGCGTGCCACTGAGACTCAATATCAAGCTCTTTTTCACCAAAACCACGCGCTGGCGAGGCTACTAATACATAGACAATATCTGGCATAATCTCTGAGACTTCAGATATAGTAGAGGCTCTCCATAGATCCTCACACACCAACATAACAGCGCGCCTACCACAACTATCAAAACACTCTATGCTCTCGCCCTTGAAAAAATAGCGTGCCTCTTCAAACATGCCATAATTTGGCAGATGCACCTTATGATGCATATGTTTAACTTCTCCTCCTGATAGATAAAGAGCACTATTGTAAGTACTCACACCATCTTTTATAGCTACACCTATAACTACATCACACTCCACTGAGACATCTAGCAACTCTGAGAGTTCTGAGAGCTCATAGGCATCTTCATAGAGCTTATCTTGAAGCAGATAGCCATTAAGAGCTAGTTCACAAAAAACTATCACATCGCTATGTGAGCTATGTTTTTTTATGGTCTCAATAGATTTTGCTAGATTAGACCTATTTAGAGACGGCGCATTTTGAACTAGCGTTATGGTCATGACAGTGCGCTCACTGCAGCTTCAAGTGACTCTGGATCATATACATTTATAGTTTTTAGATCTTTATTGATCTTTCTGTTTAATCCTGCTAAAACTTTGCCATTACCAAACTCAATGCAGATATCTGTATCGCTTGAGATAAACTCTATAGACTCTCGATACTTTACTGGGTGTGTCAACTGCTCTGTAAGCAGCTCTATGGCCTGCTGTGAACTTCTGTAAGTTCTAGCAGTTACATTAGATACAATAGGTGTCTTGAACTCTCCCATATTTAACGATTGCAATAGCTTTTTAAATGGTGCTTGTGCGCTACTTAGTAGTGGACAGTGGCTAGCTACAGACATGTTTAATAACATAGCGCGTTTTGCACCAGCCTCTTTGAAGATACTCTCAACTCTAGCTAGATCTGATCTGATACCAGCAACTACTATCTGCCCTGCAAGATTATAGTTTGCTGCCCACACCTGCATGTTGTCTCTGTTTCTAGCATTGCGACATATCTCTTGCACACTCTCATCACTCAGACCCAACACAACCATCATGCTAGCATCAATGCCACGACAAGCCTCCTGCATGAGCTCTCCTCGACTATGTACCAGCTCAATACCATCAAGGTAATCTATAGCACCAGAAGCGCACAGTGCACTTAGCTCTCCAAGTGAGTGCCCTAAGAGGTATTTTGGTGATATTTGACACTTTTGGTTAAAGAGCTTAAAGGCTATAGTAGAGACAAGTAGTATGGCGCTTTGAGTATAAGCTGTCTGATTAATCTGCTCATTTGGCTCAAATAGCAGTGAACACATATCTGTATCTATGCGCTCACTTGCTCTCTCAAACATCTGCTTTGCAAGAGCACTATGCTCATAAAAGAGCTGACCCATCCCGATACTTTGGCTCCCCTGTCCAGGAAATATCATAGCTATATTTTGACTCATCTTAGACCTTTATGTTGTGTTGTAGAATCTTTTTTCTCAATGTATTTCTATTGAGCCCAAGCACCTGCGATAACTTAAGCTGTGAACCATAACGCTCAAGCCCAGCTTTTATAAGCGGAACCTCATAGAGCCACAAAAGCTCTCTGTAGTCATCTCCGCTACCCAAGTGATGTGCAATAAACTTCTGTATCATCTGCTCTAGTAAAATCTCATCTGCTCCATAAAAGAGGTATAGTGAATAGATCTGCTCCCTAAGGGAGTAGGCATTACGCTTTAGATCTAGATCACCTTTTATACTTAGCTTCTCAACTTTTTTAGAAAAAAGTGACTCTGCCTCATCTATAAACTTCTCAATAAGTAGCTTAACATCTTCATCTCTTTGAGAGAGTGGAGGTAGATAGATGCTCAAGTTAAAAAACTCTTCAAGTTGAAGTGGAAGTCTATCAAGCGTTGCTGTTGCCACAACCCTTGTCTTATCGGACTCTATCTTCTCAAGGAGTAGCGATAGGTTAGCGGATCTATCAATATGCTTTAGAACAATAGCACTATTGCTCTCAAGCGCACTGAGAGTATCATCCATATCTCTTGCATCAACACAGCTAGCATCTGGCAAGATGTAGCGCGCTAAAGTACTTTTGCCTGTACCTGTGCCACCAAAGAGTAGAGCATTTATCGGCAGTGACTTAAGTAGCGATGCACTCTTGAGCGCCTGAAGCGATGTGGGTGAAGCAGCTAAAAAACTAGTGGCATCCACAACCATGTCCGCTGTTAGTACTACAGCATCCATCATCACTCTTAGCAGGTGAACCAGCAGCAATCTCATCTGAGGTAGCATCACGAATATCGCCGATATCTACACTAAACATAAGATCTTTTCCTGCCATCGGGTGATTAAAGTCTATAAGCACGCTATCATCACCTATCTCTTTAACAACAACCTGAGTAGTCTCACCACTCTCACTCTGCCCATAAAGACTCATACCAGTCTCAAGCTCAATGCCTGCAAACTGCTCTTTTGGAAGCTCTTCGATTGCCTGCTCATCATACTCACCATAAGCCTCGCTAGCTTTAACAAAAACATCACCTTTTTCGCCAACACTCATCTGCTTAATGCCATCTTCTAAACCAGATATAATCTGACCTTTGCCAAACATAAAAACTAGTGGCTCTTTATCGGTATTGCTATCAACTAGCTCTCCATCTACTCTCAACTCGTAGTTTAATGATACTATCTGTGTCTCTTCTATTGCCATGATAAACCTTTTCTATTTTGAAGTTTGAGATTTTAACAACTCTAAGCTGAATTTGAACCACTTAAAAGCAGTTATTGTGCTTTATAGGTAGCTATTACTCTACTGCATTGCGTTGAGTATATCTACAGCCTTCTGAGTCTCGTCGCTATCTGGATACTGTGATATAAGCGCTTTGAGAAACTTTTTACCATTTTTTTCATCTTGCGTATTGATCATAGACTCTGCGCTATGTAACATCAATGTTGGCATGTATGTGGCTTTGGAGTTCAAGCTTGCACTCACTTTATAGTGCGATAGCGCTCTCTTCCAATCTTTTCTATAGTGCCACATCTGAGCTATCATGTAGTGTGAATAGGCTGGCTTATAGTTTCGCTCTATAAGCTCCTCAAACTGCGGTATAGCTTTTCTAAAATAGAGTTTTTTATAGTTTGAGTTAGCCAACTTGAGCAGATCTGCATTTGAGATCTTTTCAACTACATCTCTCTTAACTGGTGCCACACTCTTTGAAGGTGAGCCTGTATCAATTGCAGTTGAAACCTCTGATTTAAACTCATTGACGCTCTTAACAAGAGTGTTGTATTGAGTTTTTGATACATAAGTTGTATAGACTCCATCTAGCTTCAGTGCTATCTCTTCAAGAAGTGATTTTATACTTTTGATATTTTGCTCATTAGCATTAACCTGTGATACAAGCTGAGCAAAATTCTCTGCTTCTACCTTAGTGCTATTTTCATCACTATTGTGTATCTGGTTAACAAGACGGCTGTTTTGCTGGGACTTCTGAGAGATAGACTCTACAACACTTTGAAGTCCATCTATCCGCTCTCTTAGACTCTGAAGCTGTGTTGAGTTGAGTGAGTTATCACTCTTAATGCTCTTTATCTTCTGTCTATTGTCATATATGAGCTTTTCAGTTTCAGTAAGACCATATGGCTTGTCGCTATTTAGATTGCCTGCTCCAAAAGCAGATGGCTCGCTAGCCAACAGGTGAGCAGATATAAAGAGTAAGATAGAAGAGAGGAGGATCTTCATCACAACCTCTTAAGGTAGTAGTTTAAAGTCATCACGACGATTTTTTGCCCAACACTGTACAGTTCGCTCAGTACACTCTGGGTTACTCTCTCCGTAGCTTACTAGTGTAATTCTACTAGCATCTACACCTTTGGAAATTAGAGCATCTTTTGCAACTTTAGCGCGCTTTAGACTAAGTGCAAAGTTATACTCATCACTACCCCACTCATCACAATTGCCCTCAATTTTTACCCTATATTGAGAACCAGAGCCATTGAGCAATTTGGCATTTTCTGTCAATTTTTCAGCCTCATCTACCATGATATTGAACTTATCAAAGGCAAAATAGATCGACTCTAGCCTACTCTCTATACCACTCATGCTATTATCAGTAGCTTGATCATATGCAGAGATAGCTCCATCATCTATAACTACAAGGTCACTATCAGTTGCACTGACTATGTTGCTATCGCTTTGATACTCTTGTGTTGTATCAACGGTAGGCTCTTTAGAGCTACACCCAGCCAATATCATAACAGCAACAGCACTTAAAATCAATGTCTTTTTCATTCTGCATCCACCTTGTATATATTTTAGCCAACATTCTAGCAAAATATTGTAAATGAAACTTTTAACACACACATGGTTATATCTGCATATCCATAGCTTTATGCAAGCTCTTAACTTTTTCTTGATATAATTTCAAATCGTACCCTTTTTTGGGCACTATTTTAAACAGGAGTTTACTATGAAGCGTTCTATATTACTTAGCACTATGTTGTGCGCTGCACTATCTGCAGCATCAACTAATGCTGTTGAGACATCTATACTTGGAGGTTTAGTGTTTCCAGATAGCGACACAAACCTAGAGGATCAAAAAGTTGTAGCTGGAGAGATCCAATACAATGGCTTCGACTTTTTTCTAAAGCCTGAACTTCAAGTTATACAGTCTCTTGAAACTGACTACACAGCTGTTGGCAACAATGTAAAGTTATCAGATTATGGATCTACATCACTAACAAGAGTTGCTCTAAATGGTGTCTATGATATCGGTGACAGTGCATTTAAACCATTCTTAAAAGCTGGTTTAGGATATGAAGTAATCCAAGATCATGAAGATGTTGATGCTCGTGATGATGATAATGAAGATGGAGCGTATGCTCAAGTTGGAGCTGGTGTTAAGTATGCACTTACAGATGCATTTGCACTAAAAGCAGAAGCGCTATATATGAAAAAAATTAGCGGTGATGATAGTGACAATATCGCTGTTCTTGCTGGCTTAACATACTCATTTGGAACTTTAGCTGCTGCAGCTCCAGTAGCTGCTGTTGCGGCTCCAGTAGTTGCAAAAGTGGTTGAGGCTCCTAAGAAAGTAGCAAAACCAGTTGAAAAAGTAGAGAAAAAAGTTGTGGCAGATGCAGATGCAGATGGCGTAGCTGATAGCAGTGACAAATGTCTTAAAACTCCTGCTAACACAAAAGTAGATGCATCTGGCTGTGAAATTCTTCCTGCCATTACATACACTTTTCAAAGTGATAGCTCTGTAGTTAGCAGTGCTGGCAAAGCTCAATTTATCCGCTACGGCAAATACATTAGCAGAAATAACTCAACTGCAAAAGTTGTTGGTCATACTGACAACACAAACACTGCTGCATATAACCAAAAGCTTTCAGATGATCGTGCACAAAAAGTTGCTCAAATCCTGATCGATAGTGGTGTTAACAGCAGTAAAATCACTACAGTTGGCAGAGGCGAAACTGAACCTATAGCTACAAATGCTACAGAAGAAGGTCGCGCTGCAAATAGAAGAGTAGAAGTTAAAATTAAGTAATCTTCCAACCTTCACTAAGACCCTCTTGTGGGTCTAGTCAAAATATCTTTATTTTTATCTTAAAGTTAAAAACCTGCTTAAGATAGTTTCTAGAGCTAAATATCCCACTGCAACAAGGGCATTTTCTTTTATTTATAATAGTCCTTTTTTAACAAGTAAGCTTTTTATCACATAAGTAGAGTATAAAAAAGTAAGGCTACAATCACTATGACCACAACTAAAGACAACAGCTTATAGCTCTTCTTAGCAAAATCCTTCTCTCTCTTGTTAAAAATACCATGAATATTATCAATACCCATATCGCCATCAATTTCATTGCTTAAATTAGAGCTACTGTTTTTTGAATAACACTCTAATTGTGTAAAGTACATTTTTAAAACATACACTAGCATTAAGAACAGTACGATAAAAGGAAGATTAGCAAGCAAGCGATCTATATAGTTCCATATATCAAAAATAGCCCTAACTGCCTCAGCAAAAAACCATGCTGCGACAAGTGTCAAAATAGCTCGCATGTGACTTTGGGCTATAGTAATCTCTTTGGAGATTTGGTTATCGCACTTTAGACACCGTAGAGACTTGTATGA
>JAMONY010000045.1 GCA_027066325.1 Helicobacteraceae bacterium
TAGAGGATACCAAGCTTTGTAGCTTTTCCACGAGAAAATCCTTTTTGAGTGTTAACTCACCCACTTTTTAGCCATGCTATCTTTATCTTTTTGCAGAGCTTCTATCTTCTCTTTATACTCATCTTCTATCCCTCACTTTATTATTCTTATTTTATCATCTGAAATAAGAATGTTCTATGAAGTGGTTTGTTTTTCTAGGGACATTATATTTATTGGCTATTTATATTTTTGCCCTCCAAGTCTTCACAAAATATTTTTATAAAAATTATTATGGTCAAAATATGACTATCTAAATCAATATAATTATGCTAATTAAACCCAGAAAGGATAATAGATGAAAGTTTCAATACACGCAGGACAAAGATTTTTAGAGAGAGTTATGTCAAAAGCAACTTATACATGTTTTGATGTAAATTTTGCAATTGAGTACTTAGAGAAAATTCTAAGAGATGTAGTTCCAGCCAGCAGATCAACTCAGTTTGTTTTGCCTGGGTTTGAAAACTTCAAAGTTATATATAGAGAAGGTAGTGTTATTACGATTATTCCAAAAGGAGTTAAACATGCTTAATGAAACAAAAAAGAACTTTGAGATAGAAGTTAACAAATATGCAAGAAAAAATATCATTAAAAAACTTACAGATCAAGGAGTTGACTACAAGCAACTTACAGATGAAGCTTTTGGTGATCTTGTGGCTGATGAGATAGAGATATTAAAAAGCGATAGCAAAAAAATAGGTACTGGTATCGGTATTGGTATTTTATTTAGTCTAATTACTGGAATATGAGGGGGATAGAGATGATTGATGCAACAAAAGAGCTATACAGCGATGGTAAAAAAAGCTTAGAGTCAATTCTGCATGAAAAAGCATACTCTGATGTACAAGAGATCTTAGAAGAGAAAGGTATAGACATAAATAGTGTTAGCGATGAGGACATAGAGCATCTTGTTGCTGCTAAAACTCAAGATATGATGAATAGTATAAAAGGTTTTGGTGTTGGAACTGCCCTTGCTATAGCTGTATCTGTATTGACAGGAGTATGAGATGTTTAGAGCACTTAAATATTTATTTTTAGCCTCTTTATATAAAAAAGCTAAAAAGAGTTTTGTGATGCTCTTTGTCTATGTCGTCTTATTGATACTTTTTAGTTTAATCATGAATGATGTGATGAGTATTGCCACGGGCGGAATTGTTTATATGTTGCTACCTTTAAAATGGATAGTTATTTTATGTCTACTTGGTTTAATTGCTTTTAGTGCACTAAAGATTTTTAATGTAGCTGCTAATCAATTTAAATCTAAATCAATAGATAAAGAGACCAAGAGTATAAAACAAACACCTAGTAGTACAAAAAAAGAGCGAATACTTACAAAAGAGAAGCTCTTTACACAAAGTGATCTGATATTACAAAAATACATGAAGGACTCAAGATGAAAGATTTAGCATTAAAAACTCAAGGTAAGCCAAGTGATTGTGATTTTCTCCTAAATGAAGCAGAACATACCTTTGTCAGTTTAGGTAAATGTTTTGATACAATGCTTGATGAGAGAAAAACTAAGGTGAATGTAGTTGGTAGTATTTTTAGTTTTGGATTTTTACTAACTAAGTTAATTTTGAATGTAGCTGGTTGTGCTATCAAAAATACACCAAAAGCTGTTGTTGCTATTGCTGACATAAAGCGAGAAATCATAGATGCAGGCACGCAAGAGTGGAGCCAGTATCAAAAAGAGTTGAAAGAAGATGCTTTAAATGAAAAAATTAAGCAACTTAAATATAAATAGAGGAACCCCTATGCAGAGATTTATACTAATATTGCTCTTTTCACTACTGCTAATGGGATGCAGTACACATACTAAAAAAAAATATCACGAAAAACATTATCAAACACTTTTATGCAATGAGCTTAGTGGAGAGATGGAGTATATTTTAAAAGATAGAACAAGAGTAGATTGTTTAACAGATGAGTATGCTATAGAGATAGACTTTGCAAAGAAGTGGGCTGAAGGGATTGGTCAGTCTCTTTATTATGCTCACATGACAGGTAGAAAACCTGCTGTTGGTTTTATCATGAACAGTGAAAAAGATAAGCGCTACTTTAAGCGCATTAATACTCTTGCGCAAAAGTACAAAATTAAAATATTTATTATAGAGAAGGAAAAGTAAATGTATGGCTTGCAAGAGTTAGAATGAGTAATTCCTTCATCTGTTATTTTTGTGCTAACTACTGAGATTGCAAGGCTTGTCAAATATATAGACTAAGCTTATCTTAAGAGTAGTAGTGTTAGTATTGTTGTCAATTATACTAAAAAGGGAGAAAATAGTGAAAAAGATACTACTATTATTGGCACTTAGCTCAACACTACTGTTTAGTGCTATGAACTTGCAAAAAGCATCAAAAGATGATCTCATGTGTATTAAGGGTATAGGTGAGAAAAAAGCGGAGGCTATCATAAAGTACCGCAAAAAGAGCAAGATTAGCAAAGCAGAAGATCTACTGAAGATCAAAGGCTTTGGTGAGGGCATAGTTAAAAATGTTAAAAAAGGTGTAAAGACTGCGGCGTGTGGTGGGAAGAAGAGTAAAACAAAATAGAAGAGTGCAGATGCGCTCTTGTGTGTGGAAGTTAGCAAGAAGATCACCCTTGATAGAAGCTTAGACTCTATCTGCATGGGTTAGATTGTAATATCTGCTCTATGAATCTGCTATTTTTAAGATGAAATCTTGGTACTCTTGTAAAAAATAGTCTTCAAAGTTTACCAGATTTTAGCAAAAAGATTAAAAAAAGATAGTGCTAGCTTATCTAACTACAAAATTGACAAGCTTTTTAGGTACCAATATCTCTTTAATGATCTCTTTGCCTTCTAGGTATTTCTGCACTGTGGCAACTGCTTGGGCGATAATCTGCTCTTTAGTTGAGTCTGTGCTAACCTCTATCTGCGCTCGATTTTTACCATTTATTGACACGCCTAGAGTTATGGTGTCGCTCTGAAATACCTCTTCTAATATGGTCTGGGGAGCCAAGTTTTTTAGATTAAAATATCTATCACTAATCTCATAGCAGATATGTGGTATGATAGGTTCAAGTATGGAGCTAAGTATCCAGTAGCCCTCACTCCAGATGGCTCTATTGTCTTGAGAATTTAGTGCATTCATAGCCTCCATAGCTCCTGCTATAAGAGTGTTGAAGGTCTGTCGATTTTCATACACATCTATAGAGCGTTTTAGGGCTTCATACACTTTACGCCTAGCAAACTTCTCGTCTTTATTAAGGCTGCTATGGTTTAAAGTAGCAATAGTCTCACTTTTTAGTACATGACTAGATCGATTAGCAAAACGCTTAATAAATTTGTATGCTCCTTCAACAGAGCTATCGCTCCACTCAAGCTCTTGTGTTGGTGGGGCTGCAAAGAGTATAAAAAGGCGTGCTGTATCGGCACTATATTGCTCTATGATGCTATCTGGATCTACTGTGTTGCCTTTAGATTTACTCATCTTTGAGCCATCTTTAAGTACCATGCCTTGAGTAAGAAGTCTCTCAAATGGCTCATCAAAGTCTAAATAACCAAGATCACGGAACACTTTTGTAAAAAATCTAGCATATAGTAGATGTAGTATGGCATGTTCAATGCCACCTATATAGTGATCAACACCCATCCAGTAAGATAACTGCTCTTTACTAAAAGGCTCATCTCTCCAGTTATCTTTTGAGGCACAGTAGCGTAAAAAATACCAGCTAGACTGAACAAATGTATCCATTGTATCTGTTTCGCGTACTGCGTCTCTACCGCACTTTGGACATGTGCAAAACTTCCAAGTTGGATGTTTATCGAGTGGATTGCCTTCACCTGTAATCTCTATCTCTTCAGGTAGAGCTATGGGTAGGTTATCTTTTTTTTGTGCAACAAGACCGCACTCTTTACACTCTATAAAGGGTAGGGGTGCACCCCAGTAGCGTTGACGACTCACTCCCCAATCTTTTAGCTTGTAATTTGTGGTTCTAGATCCTAGAGCTCTTTTTTTAAATTCATCAATAATAAGATCTTGTGACTCAGTAGAGTCTAAGCCATCAAATTTATCTGAATTAAATAGTATGCCACTTTTGGTATAAGCACTTCTTGTGTCTATCTCACCATCTTTGGGCTTTATAACCGCTTTTATGGGCAGATTGTACTTAGTAGCAAACTCAAAATCTCTCTCATCATGAGCTGGTACTGCCATAACGGCTCCACTACCATAATCCATCAATACAAAGTTAGCAATCCAAAGAGGGATCTTCTCTTTGGTTAGAGGGTGTATGAGATCTATATTGAGCGAGATACCGCTTTTTTGCTTCTGTCTGTCTATCGATGAGCTATTTTTCATCTGCTCTATCAGAGCGACCTTTTTGCTATCTAAAAGAGAGTTTTTACACATATATGAGACTATCTCATGTTCAGGTGCAACAGCAGCATAAGTGACACCATAGATGGTATCAGGACGCGTTGTAAATACGCTAATTTTGTCAAATGTCTGATCTAGTATCTTTACTGAGTGTTTATCTAGCAGCAGATCAAACTCTAGACCATTTGATCTACCAATCCAGTTGCGTTGCATGGTTAGTACCTGCTGTGGCCACTTCTGCTCAAGTTGTGCTAAATCATCCAATAGCTCATCTGCATACTCTGTGATCTTAAAGTAGTACTGGCTCATCTCTTTTTTGACTATTGGTGTGTCACACCTCCAGCAGCACCCATCCACAACCTGCTCATTGGCAAGTACGGTCATATCATGCGGGCACCAGTTTAGAAGCCCATTTTTACGGTAAAGTAGCCCTTTTTCATACATATCTATGATGAATGACTGTTCAAACTTAGTGTAGAGCTCATCGCTTGTTGCAAACTCTCTATCGTGACTAAAAGAGAATCCTAGTGAGTCAAACTCACCTCTCATATACTCTATATTTTGGTATGTCCACTCTTTGGGGTGTGAGCCATTTTTGATAGCCGCATTTTCAGCTGGCATACCAAAGCTATCAAATCCTATGGGGTGAAGAACATTGAAGCCCTGTTGGCGGTAGTATCTAGCAAGTGCATCGCTTATGGAGTAGTTTCTAACATGTCCCATATGTAGTCGTCCACTTGGGAAAGGGAACATGCTCAGTATATATTTTTTTGGGCTATCTAATGCCTCGTCTGGCTCGAAGCTTTTATGTTTTCTCCAGTAGTTCTGCCATCTCTTCTCTATCTCATCTGCTCTATATTCCAACTCTCTTACCTTAGTACTGTTCGCGATTTTTTGAGCTCTCTATGTAGACTAGTCCCATAGAGAAGAAGTTTGCTAGCAGTGCTCCTATGGCAAGGGCAATAGCCATAGACTCATTACCAAGTATCACAAGCGTTATAAAAGCTGGTATGAGATGTAGATCCGCAACAAGTGAGCTAGCTAAAAGCTCTGCTGATAACAGGTTGCGTACCCCAATTTTTAGTAGTGTAGAGACCATGTTTAGGCTAGCTGCTATAAATAGCGCTACACCCGATGGCTCATACAGAAAAGCTGCTGTTGTAGTGAGACTCATAAGTGTAAAAAATACATATATAACTTTACCCCAATCCATAATCTCTCCTTTTAGTTAGATAGTGCCCTGTTCAAACTGAGCTCTTAGCTTATCTTTCTCTGCTGCAAGTTTTGCTTTTTGTGCTAACATCACTCTATAATTTTTGATATCGAACCCTAACCATAAAAGTATAGGTGAGGCGACAAATATAGATGAGTATGTCCCTACTATAATCCCTATGAGTAGTGTAAATGCAAATGCATGTATAATCTCACCACCCCACATAAATAGTGTCAATACAACAAAAAATGTTGTTAAAGAGGTTAGGGTGGTTCGTGATAGGGTCTTTGTTACGGACTCATCAATAACATCACTAAGGGTAGTGCTTTTTGAGCCTGTAATGCCTTCACGAATACGGTCAAATACTATGATTGTGTCGTTTAGTGAGTACCCAAGTAGTGTTAAAAGTGCTGCTAGTACATCTAGATTTACATCCATACTAACAAGAGATATTGCTCCAAGGGCTATAGAGATATCATGCACTAGTGCTACAACTGATGCAACAGCAAACCTCCACTCAAATCTAAAAGCCACATAGATCAATATGCCAAGTATCGCAAGCAGCATGGCAGTAATACCTTTTTCACGAAGCTCACTCCCAACTTTTGGTCCGACCATATCAACTCGTCTTATCTCAAATTCACCAGTGCCCTTAAGCTGCTCTCTGGTGACATCTCCAATATCTTCAGTAACATCTTTTGATGATGTCTTGAGCTTAATTATAATCTCTTCTGGTGAGCCAAACTCTGTTATTTGAGCACCTTTGTATAGATCATTTTGAGCTAAAGTTTCACGGATAAGCTTCATAGGAGCCTCAGCGCTGTATTGAACCTGAACGACTGTTCCACCTGCAAAGTCTATGCCGTAGTTTAACCCTTTGGTTGCTAAAATCGCCCAAGATGTGAGCACAAGGACTACAGAGATGATAACTGCCATCTTTGACTTGCCCATAAAAGCTATGGTTTTTGTCTGTCTAAAAAACTCCATTATGCGCCCTTTCCTTGCTTGATACCAAACCATAAACTAAGATTTTTACTCTTAGATATTTTCTTCTCAAGCATCTCATAAACTCCATGAGTACCAAGTATTGCTGTTAGCATAGATGCTAAAATACCTATGCTGATTGTAAGCGCAAAGCCTTTGATAGCACCCGTACCATACACATACAATACAACTGCTGCAATAAGAGTCGTGATGTTTGCATCTAGTATGGCTCTTATGGCATTTGCATACCCATCTTCTATCGCTTTATGGATAGATGAGCCTTTATAGAGCAGCTCGCGTATGCGCTCTTGTATGATGACATTGGAGTCAACTGCCATACCAACAGTAAGTACAATACCAGCCATACCAGGTAGCGTTAAAGTAGCCCCAAACATCGCCATAACCGCCAATATGATAAATAGGTTGGCAATAAGAGCTATGTTGGCGATCACTCCTGCTAGCTTATAGTAGTAGATCATAAATGCAAATACAAGTATAAATCCACCAATAAGAGCAATCATACTAGCTTTTATGCTATCTGCCCCAAGACTAGGACCAACTGATCTTTTCTCCATCATGTAGATTGGAGCCAATAGAGCACCAGATCTTAAGGCGATAGATAGATCTTGAGCCTGCTCAACAGTATAGCTACCGCTAATTTGACCATGTCCTCCACCTATGCGTTCGTTGATCACAGGAGCAGAGTAGACTTTGCCATCTAAGACTATAGCCAGATAGTTGCCTACATTTTTACCTGTAAAGTCACCAAATATCTGAGCACCTTCAGCATTGAGTGAGAAGTTAATAACAGGACGGTTATTTTGATCAAAAGCTACTTTGGCATCTGTTAGCATAGAGCCATCTAGTATAGGTATCTCTTTGACTAGATACTTAACACCAGCGCGTTCAGCATCCTCTAGTATAAGGTCTCCATACTCAGCTGCTTCTGCTGCACTCATAGTATCTACTCTAGCTTTTCTCTCCTCATCAAGTGACATAAGCTCCAGCTTAGCAGCGCGTGATATAAGTTCTCTTGCACGCTGCTCCTCCTCTGCACTCTTTATGCCTGGAAGTTCAACTAAAATCTTCTCTTCGCCAGCTCTAGCTACGGTAGGCTCAGCTAGACCAAACTGATCTAGACGGTTTCGTATGGTCTCGATGGCTTGATCTACCGCCTGTTTTTTTGTCCGCTCTATCTCTTCTGGTGTTAGTGAGATAGTTAGGTTTTCACCATCTACTAAAACCGTTGTTCCGACTATATCTTTTAGCATATTTTGCAGAGCAGGTATGTCGTCTGTATCTAAAACACTAAGAGAAACAACCTCATCATCTGCGCTCAGTGCATCTAGTAAGATATCCTCTTTTTCAGTAAAGTGATTTATGCCTGAAGCTATGGATTTAAGATGTGATTTTACAGCCTCTTCTGTTTTTACGCCAAGAAGCATATAGAGACCACCTTGAAGATCAAGTCCCAATGTAATTTTTTGACCTTTATCTAGCTGTAGAAGTGATGGTGCAGAGACTATAACACCAAAAAGTATGGCTAGAGCAAAGATTATGATGCGAAAATTAAGCTTCATCCTCATACTTTCTAGCAATAGAGTCTTTTGCTACTTTTACGATAACCTTGTCGGCTATAATGACACTAAAAAAGTTCTCTTCAACCTTCTTGACCTCTGCTATAAGTCCACCATTGGTCACAATTTTGTCACCTTTTGCTAGATTTTCAAGCATCTCACGATGTTTTTTGGCACTTTGTTGTTGTGGGCGAATAATGATAAAGTACATAATCGCAATCAGAAATATAAACGGTAATAGTTGTCCTAACATCTCCATGTGTAGCTACCTTAGGTGTGGTTTTCGCGAATTATACTCAAATATGCTTAAGTAGACTTAATTTTCGCAAGATGCAATGCCTAATTTTTTGATTAAAAATTCAAAAATAGTACTGCTCTGTTTATCGTAATCATCATGAAACTCTACTGCGCACTCACCAGACTCACCCGCTGGAGATAGCGTGATGGATGGTGTCATGTTGTGTTCTGCTATACTCTGCTCTATGGCATCTAGTATCTCATTTCTTTGAGAATTTGAGTGATATTTGAGCACTAATCGCGCATATCTCTCCTCCATCTCATGGTATGCTTGTATGCAAGTTTGACTCACTTCTACTCCTTGGTTATTGTAATATAATAGATGGATCACTCACATATATAGCTTTGCTATTGGACTCTAAGTGACTCATTATCATAGTGTGTATTGAGACGGTAGCTGCGTCTGGACGAAGTGGTGAACTATGTGTACCTGCTGTTAATCTTACAACTGTGTTTGAAGAGATAGGTTTAAGTCCAGCATTACCATTGGTTAGATTAATATTGTCCGCATTAATGAGTTTCAAAAATGGATCAGTCCCACTAAGTGGAGCACCAACAACACAATTTGGTATGACACTGTCACTATTGTCTGCTACTTGACAAGGTAGTTGTGAGGCGGTATCTCGTGAGCCTACCATCTCAAATGCTAGTATATTTTTAGGATGTTTTTGTGCTAAAGATAGAGCATAATTTGCTGGATCTGCATCATCTACTATGGTTTGAGTAGCTAACAAAAAAGTGCTATATTCAACTGTATTTTGCTCTATCCCTTTTGCCGCTAAACCAGCAGCTATAACAGGTCCATATGTTTTTGAGGAGGCTAAAAGCAGGCTCAATCCTTGACCTGGCACTATAAGTGCTATGGTCTCTAGATTGTTTGTGCTATTTAAGTAGCCTGTAGACGCTATGGTTCCGAGTGAGTGTGCTACAAAATGTACACGATTTTTATTAAGATCTACCCCTGTGGCTTTAGATAGAGCAGAGTGCAGCTGTAGAAGATCTGATGTGCTCTGGTGTAGATTGTCTCTTGTTGTTGCTATATGAGATAGGTTTATGTAGTGGGCTCCAGAGCTATCTATGATGCCATCACTGTTAGCAGCAGTTATAACACCTTGAGCATTTTGGGCTACTAAATCCGCATTATATGTACGCTCTAGTGCTCCTAGATAGAATGGATTTTTAGTAAGGTTTGTCTCTACTACTCCATGAAGTGGTAGATCTATCGCAACTGCAGCGTAACACTTACTAGCAAATGTCTCACCAAAAGCTGCTAGATCTGTTCTATTTCTAGTTATGCCGTGTTGATAGATGATTACACTCCACCCATCTGCTGGCTTTGCACATCCGCTATGACTGTTTGGGATAGTTGCAAAAAGTGGTACTGTTATATTTGCCTCAAGTATAGGAGTTAGCGAACCTGCTCTGTAACTAAACTGACCATTTAAGATAGGCATAGGGTCTGCGGCACTAGGTTGTGGCATAAACTGTGGTAGGTTATTGAGCGTACCAATATAAACATCTGCTTTGCCTATTGTCTGTGCATCAGAGGTGAGCTCTAGTGATGTCTTGCCTGTTGATGTTAGAGTGATAGTTGAGACAGCTGGTACTGCCGCTATGCTTCTTTGAGTTGCGCCTATAAGCTGTGTTCTAAAGCTCCATATCTGGATGGTTTTTCGTGGATTTTTGCCCGCTTTTATAAGTGCACCAAGCATAGCCTGAGTGGCTTGGCGAACTGGCTCAAGTGCAGCTGCTGTGTGGTTGGCATCTATGGGTGTGCTCTTTAGTGTTAAAGCAGTTCCTATGTCAGGTGCCAATCTTTTGCCATCTGTAGATTTGATCTCATCTGTAAGGACTATCATGTAGTTTGTTAATGATTCAAGTGGTCTTATGGGCACTATCGCTATCTTTGAGCCACTTTGTGATACCACATAGTCTACGCCAAAATTGAGAGTAGATGTTATCTGCATTACAGCACCTGTTGTACTGTTGACATCTACCTTGTATACACCTACTCCAGTTGCTAAAGTTGAGCTATTTAGCTCTAAGCCCTCTGTAATATTGGTAGTTATTGGTGAGATGGTAGAGAAGCCAGTTAGTTCATTTAGCTGTCTTTTAATGGCGGCATCACTATCGTTGGGCTCATATGGTATGTTTAGTGTTTTTCCACCATCGTACTGATCTGTTGATGAGCTATTTGGCGCAAATAGTATGCTATTTGGATACGGTATAAGAGACTCTGTTGGATTAAAAATTGCATAGCCTGATATGTTATCTTCTACACTACCTCCATGAAGAGAGTCTTGAAGTTTGGTGTCTCTGTCTATGCTACACCCACTAAGTAATAGTAGTGCAAATATTGGTAAAATAAACTCTAACTTTCTCATCCTAAACTCCTAAAATCTCATAGCGATCTGCGCGCTAAATATATCTACACTAGAGTCATAGCTACCATTGAGCGTATGATTTAACGCTGTATTGCTCGCCTCAAACTCATTGTTTATCTCTGTGTCGCTTACAAATAGGTGGCTGTATCCAAAATCGGCACTAATTAGTTCGCTATATTTATAGCCTACACCAAAACTGAGCCAAGTTCTATCGTTATCTGGTATACGAACTGTACGATATTTTGAGTTTTTAACAGCTTTTTGATCATACGCTAAACCTGCTCTAAATAGCAAGCTGTTACTTTGATGATACTTAGCACCAATGGCTAGTCTCCACTGATCTTGATAGTTTTCTGTTGTAACAGAGTCTGGTTGCTTCTCGTTTTTGTATTTGATTCTTAGCTCATCAAAGACGCTCCATTGAGTCCAAGTTGCATCTGCCATAAGCTCAAAATCTCCATAACTATGAAAGGCGCTAAATGAGAGTGAAGCTGGAAGAGTCACATTGGCATAAATATCAGTATCTACAAATATGCCCGTACTGACAATAGGGGCTGCTTGTGTTGGAACTGTAAAATCAGCCTCTCCATCTACTCTATGTTTTATGGCAGATCTGTATGCTATGGAGAATCTGGTATCTCTGTCAACTTTATAGAGAGTACCAATATTCCAGCCATATGACATGCTGTTGATATTATCTCCTTGAAGATCAACAAAACCATCAGCACTCCCAGGTGAGCCAAGAAGCGCACCAAAGTCAATGGCGCTAGTGAGTATGACATCTACATATTGCACATTGATGCCTCCACCGATACTTATCTTCTTGTCAACCTCATAAGCGATAGTAGGGTTAAAGTTTATGGTTGTCAAGTGTGTCTCAACACCGTGGTATCTTCCAACCCAATCATCATCATATTTTGTTCCAAGACCAAATGGGACATTTAGCCCAAAGCCAACAAATAGCTTATCTTCAATCTGATTTGTGTAGTAGATGTTTGGTACAACAGCACTCTGTTCTCCGTTTGAGTTATTGCCACTTAGCGTGCTACCATCTGCATTGAGCGAGCCACTATCGCTATAGCTTGTTGTTGGTAGTATGTAGTGAAGTGCTACCATAGCATTTTGTCCATCTAGAAGTGTTATAGATGCTGGATTAAACCATATGGTTGAAGCATCTTCTGCTGCTGCGCCACCTGAAGCAAATGCACTTCCCATACCTGATGCTGAGTGCTCAATAAGAGCAAAGCCAGCACCATTTGCACTACTAGCTAACAGTGTGGCTGTAGCTATTGAAGTACAGATATATCTAATTTTACCACCATACATATTACAGTCTCCCTTTTTGTTTCATACAACTATAAGGATAAATAGATTAAAGTAAAGTAAAATTATCACAAAGAGATAGAGATTGAAACACCTTATAGAGTTCATAGAACAAAAAGAAGTAGAGAAGAGTGAGATATTTACACAACTCAAATGCACAATAGACGGAGCAAGATTGCTTCAAACAATGACAAAAAGATATATTAATGCTCAAGAAGATAGCTCCGCAATAGATCTCATACAAGATACCTTTGGTAACACTTCATATGACTATCTTGACTATCTTATAAAGATTAAAAATCTACTAGAACTTGGCTGGATTGCTCAACAGAGTTTTTCTCCTATCAAACTTAGCGATGCATCAAACTTAGAGCTACTCAATATCAATATAGCCCTAAGCCCACCATTTTTAAAGCTCCTTGAGCTAGGTTCACTTGAGATGACGCTGCCTGAAATCAAGCCTTATGATGACCATCTAGCCTATCTTCGCGATCAATTTTTTCGTATTGAGTTGTATCAGAAAATAAGTGCGGTACGATACCATGGTAGTGAGCAGTCGCTATCTATTCATAGGCTTCAAAGCAAGCTAGAGTTGTTAGAAAAACGCATAGATGAGCGTCTAGATCAGACCACAAACGAGATCATCTTAGATAAGTTTCTTAAAGACAACTCACTAGATGGCAAAAATCAGATTCTCTTTTTAGCCTTACTAAAAGAGGAGTATAGCGCTAACGATAGCTCACTAAGAGACATGAATACACTTATAGATCTAATCAGTTTTGATGAGTATGACCGTATAGCAAACCGCTCTTTGCTTGAAGAGGGCTCTAAAATGTTAAATGATGAGATTATAGATTATGAAGAGATGTTAAATCCATTTGGGGGCATCTCACGAGCTTTTTACATAGTAGATGAGATACTTCAAGAGATAATGCATCCACAAAAGAAGAAAAAAGTTCATAAGCTTAAGCTAGACACACTTATAAAAGAGCAAGATATTTTTGAACTCATAGAGCCGATCACAACGCTAGATGATGTAGTACTAAACCCACAAACAAGTGCAACACTACAAAATCTTATGCGGCAAGTAGATAAAAAGGTTATGGCAAGACTTGTAAAATGGGGAATTCAGACCAAGAAAAAAGGGATAGATGCTAGAATCATGTTCTATGGTCCTCCTGGTACTGGTAAGACTTTAACAGCACACTCACTCTGTAGGTCCCTTAAGCGAAAAGTGCTCAGTTTTGACTGCTCAAAAATTCTCTCTATGTATATTGGTGAGAGTGAAAAAAATGTTCGGAAGATATTTGATACATACAAAGACTTAGCTCAGAAGACCAAAACGGAGCCTGTATTGTTACTAAATGAAGCAGATCAGTTTTTAAGCTCTAGATCTTCAGGTGGCGGAAGTAGTGCGGAACAGATGCACAATCAGATGCAAAATATTTTTCTAGAGCAGATCGAGACTTTTAGTGGCATACTAATAGCTACTACCAATCTGCTTGAAAACATAGATACAGCATTTTCACGCCGCTTTAACTACAAGATAGAGTTTAAACGCCCAACTAAGAAACAGCGACAGAGACTGTGGGAGAAGATGTTGCCAAAAAGTGCCCCCTATGAAGAAGATTTTAACATAGAGCCTCTACTAGGATATGATCTATCTGGAGGTCAGATCAACCTTATTGTAAAAAATGCTGCTTACACTATAGCAACAATGAACAAGCCAATCTTTACCGTTGAGACTATCATAAAAGAGATAGAGCGTGAAACAAAAGGTAGTTTTGGAAATGAGAAATCTATGGGATTTTTGCGCTAGAGTAGATACAGATAGAGGCGCTCTCTCTACCCTCTCTCTTTTTGAGCGCTATAACTAGCTATTCCTCCTAGAAGATTGATAACTTTTTTATAACCCAAATCTACCATTATGCGTTGTACCTGCGCGCTTCTGCTGCCAACATGACAGTAGACAATAAGATGCTCATCAAACTCTACGCCTGATCTGTTTAGCAGGTTGTAAAAATCTGTTGTGCTTACAAGGTGATCTGTGCCTACGATATGAGAAGTTTTATACTCTAGTGGCTCACGAACATCTATGAGTTTAAACTGAACTTCGTTGCGTGATCTAGCCTCTAGTAGAAGTGCTAGCTCTGCACTATTGAGATCACTTTGTTGCAGTAGGTCTACATAGTGGGCGCTAGATGTACTATCGGTCTGATCTATGTTTTGCTCTTTAGTGTCACAACTCACATACTCTGGAGTACAAAATATCTGACAATGGCAAGTCCCATCGCGTGGTATCTCTACCTCTAGTGCTGGTTTACATGGACAGATTCTGTTATCATCCGCACTCTCATCAACAAAAAAACATGGGCAGTAGCGTTTGGAATATATAAGCTTATTGCGTGTTAATCCACTCTGTATGCGTTCATTGATATCTTGATCGGGGTTATATACAAGATTAAACTGTTTTAAAACAGCATCAGTAAACTTAACTGTTTTAGAGAACTCTTCTCTAAATAGCTTAGACTCATAATCTATCTCTACTCTATCTCTACTCATTAGCTCACCTTTAAAAAATGCAATCATACAACTAACTACTTAAGGTCTGTTTAGAAAGATATAGTAAGTTTTGGTTAAAATCTCATCTATGGATACAGTTTACTATTTTTACTCACAAGAGTTTGTTAAGTTAAAAGAAGAGGTTGAGAAGAGAGTTGCTCCAATGGGCATCAGATCTCTAGATATCGATAAGATAGAGGGTGTTGATTTAGATAATGCTACTCATCTTATAGTATCAGGCACACTAGAGCAGATCAAGTTAGCCTTAGGGTTGGCTCTAAAGCTAGATGTTAGCATCGGTATCATAGCAGATGACTCCCAGCAAGAGCTTATGAGAACTTTTGACATAGCTGGCACGCTAGAGGCAAGGTGTAAGTGCGCGCTAGAACCAACCAGTAGTGGTATTGATCTGCTCTACTGTGATGACACTATAGTGTTGCAAGAGGTAGTTATAGGTGATGCTCCTCCGCTTGACCAGTTTGACACATCGCTCAAAGAGAAATCGCTTATTGATAGAGCAAAACTCTTTGTGTCCACTCTAAAAAAAGTTAAGCAACTACACCACACTAGAGTAAAGCTCATAGATGCTCATGACAATGAGATCAAGCTCTCATGCGTAGGTATTGTGGGAGTTGAGTATAACAATGCCACATTTGCAGCTGCTCTTATATCAAAGCAGTTAGGTGCCAATGATGGCAAGTTGGCTTTAGCTATACTTTCTCCAACTTCTATCTTGCAGTATATGGGCTATCTATTCTCATCTTATATATCAAGATGGACTCCTGATACTTTGCCATCCTCAGTAGGTTTTGTACGCAGTTCAAGAGTTAGGATAGAGTCACAAAGAGAGCTTAGTGTGCTTATAGATAGTACAGAACAGTCTGCTACTCCAGTAGAGCTACATAGTAAAAAACAGGCACTCAAACTTAGTGTTGGTGAGCAGTTTTATAAACAACAAAATAGCCATGAAAATTCTAAAGATAGTATCAAGGTAGACCACTTGCCATCAGATGATGAGAGCTCCACTTATCTTGCCAAATCTATACCACTATTTTCACACGCTTCTCAGATGCAGTACGCTTCGCTATTTAAGAGTTTAAGAGAAGAGAGTAGGGTAAATTCGGCATTTTTAACACTACTGATACTAGCTAGTATGATCGCTACATTTGGGCTATTTATAAACTCTAGCTCTGTTATTATTGGGGCGATGTTGCTTGCCCCACTGATGCAACCTATAGTTAGTCTTAGCATGGGGGTGTTAAGACAAGATAATGCTCTACTTTATAGCGCCTCAAAAACAACAGCTATTGGTGTTATGGCGGTCATCTTAAGTGCTATGAGCATATCTATGTTTATACCAATAGAGAGGCTTACAAGTGAGATGGCAGCTAGATTGTCACCAACTATCTTGGATCTAGCCGTGGCGATACTATCGGGAGTTGCAGCAGCATACGCTAAAAACAATAAGAAGATATTGAGCTCTTTGGCGGGTGTAGCTATTGCGGTTGCGCTTGTGCCACCCATTGCGGTTGCAGGTATAGCGCTTGGTTGGGGTGAGTTTAGTATGTTTGCTTCAGCATTTTTACTTTTTATAACTAACCTTGTTGGTATTGTGCTAGCTGCTGGAATGACATTTTTAATCTTAGGCTACTCTCCTATTCATATAGCCAAAAAGGGTATTGCTATATGGATTATTGTTGCACTTATAACAGCAATTCCACTATATAGCTCATTTATCAAAATAGAGCGTAGTGCCAACATACAAAAAGCGTTAGAAAACCTACAGATTGATCTAAGCAAACACTCCATTGTGCTGACATCTATAGAGCCATTGGCTCATTTAGATACTTTACAGATTCGGTGTGAAGTTGTTAGTGATGGTTATCTGAGTATAGATGAAAAAAAGGAGTTAAAGCAGATTATAGAGAGAAAAATTGGAAAATCTGTTGAACTGTATGTGACTTTTGTTTATAAAATATAGGTTGAAGGTGGTGGCCTGTCTCGGAATCGAACCAAGGACACAGTGATTTTCAGTCACTTGCTCTACCGACTGAGCTAACAGGCCTCTTTAAGAGATCGCAATTATAGCAGGGTGTTATTGAAGTTTTGCTTAATGCATTTTGGGTAAAACGATAAAATAGGTCAATGCACCATCTTGTTGTCTCTAAGATGTAAAAAAACTACTTCCACTACCACAGAAGAAATGATCTTTTTTTTGATAAGAGCTTAACTCTTTGTAGAGCGCACAAGCTGGTCTATAAAGATCATTCGCCCGCTCTATGTCTAGCTCTTTTAGTAGTGTGTGTGATGGTGTGTTGAGGTAGTATGTATACTCTTTAAGTGGGAGCTCATGGTAGTGATTTAGACGAAATTCTTGATACACTTTAGGTGTGCTTATCTGTATGGGTGGGGTGTAGGTTTTGATATTTAAGAGCTCCTCATCTACACGCTCTACTACTTCACCTATGCCTGAGACATTAGCACTCTTGTATCCATAAACAAAAAATGGTACATCAGCACCAACTTTAACAGCTATGGATGCTAGTTGATCTATACTTAAGCCCAAAGAGAGCACATCATTGCACATGTTTAAAAATGTAGCAGCATTAGAGCTTCCGCCACCAAGACCCGCGTAAGCTGGTATCCTCTTCTCTACCTTTACGCCATGAGTTAAGAAAAATGCACGCAACTCATCAGAGTTAGTGGCATGTAGTAGCGCCTGATACGCTCCATAGATACTATTGCTTTTAGTCTGACAATCAAACTCTCCATCTATAATAAACTCACCTCTAGATTTTGGAAAAAATTGTAGTGTATCATAGAGTGAATCTACTATCATAAACCTAGAGAGTATCTCATGATAGTTCCCTCTTTTTGCTGTAATCTTTAAAAAAATATTCACTTTTGCATGCGCTTTATAGCTTCTCATAGATAGATCCTGTTGAGTATGTATTTTACGCTATCTTCTGCTATCTCAAAGATAGATATGAACTCATCAAAATCTACCCAACAGTATCCATTGTCTTTGTTGGTAAAATGAGCTAAATCTAGCTTGTGTCCCAAGAGCACACCCTGCTTATCGCCACTGTAGCTATTTTGAGGTATATTTAGAGACTCTCTTATATCTAGTTTTCTCTCTGACTGATACTTAAAATTACCTTCACAAAGCCGCTCTAGTGCACTTAAAGAGCCGTGCTTTACACCAAGGTTTTCTGCTATCATCTTACCAAGAGAGCGGACATATGTACCCTCTGATACAGTGACTTCAAATGTTACAAATGGGTGAGAGTAGTTTGTGAGTTTTGCACTATAGATAGTAGACTCTATGGTGTTTAGCACAACCTCTTTGCCCTCTCTTGCTAGATCATACGCTCTGCGTCCATCTATGCGTTTTGCACTAAAGATTGGTGGGTGATATGTTAGGTTGCCTACCAAGCTCTGTATAGCATGCTCCATTTTCTCTAATCTTAGCTCATCAATCTTCTCTATAGACTCAACCATCTCTATATCTAAAGAGTCTGATTTAGCTCCTAGCCATAGTGTAGCTCTGTAGCTTTTTGGTGTTTTGTTTAAAAATCTAAAAAGAGATGTGTATTTGCCAAATGCTACTATGAGCACACCTTTAGCAAAGGGATCAAGTGTGCCAGAGTAGCCAGCCTTTTTGATGTTGTATTTGCGCTTAAGCCTGCCTAAAAACTGGTTTGAACTTATGTTAGATGGTTTATATGCAACAAAAAGTGCGTCTCTGCTCAAAGTCTCTCCACAAATGATGCTAAGATTTCGCGTCTGTTGCCACCAAAGTTGATATTTAGTTTAAACTCTCGTCCAGCTCTACTGATACCAGTTACTCTTCCTGCACCAAAAATCTTATGTCGTACAAGATCACCCTTCTTAAAAGCGGTCACCTTCTCAACTTTTAGTGACGCTTCACAAAGACCGGCCTCTCCAAAAAACCTACTCTTCATAAGCTCTGTTCTGCGCCCTTTGTAGTATCTGCTCTGCACATGCGATAGTGTTAAAGTCTCTTTGGCACGCGTAAAAGATACATATCCAAGTCGTCTCTCCTCTTCAAGATCACTACCCTCACCTACAAGCGGCAAGAAGCCCTCTTCAAGACCTATGACAAATAGATGATCAAACTCCAGCCCTTTAGATGCGTGGATACTCATGATATATATACTCTGACCCTCCACCTCATCTTGCGCACTTGATAGTAGGGCTTCGTTTAGGAAGTCGTCAAGTGTCGCCTCTGGTCGCTGCTTCACAAAATCACGAAATAATCCATAAAACTCATCTATATTTTGCACTCTATCTGCACCATCAGGCATAGCTTCAAAAGAGGCTCTAATGCCAAACAGATCATCTAGTTTATCTACTAAGCTATATAGAGACCTAAGAGATGCATCCTGAAGTTCATCTAGCTGTTTGATAAACTTTTTGAGAGTCTGGCTATTTTTTTTGCGCACTAGCAGTTCAAGTTCGCCAATAGACGCACTTTTGATATACTCATATATCGACTTCGCACTTCTTATCGCCTCTAGCTCAAGTTTCTCTATGCTCATCTTGCCAATACCCCGTTTTGGACGGTTTATAATCCGCTTGAGTGAATAGTTGTCATGTGGATTGATAGCAACTCTTAGATAACCTATGAGATCTTTTATCTCTGCGCGATCATAAAAACGCAGACCTCCTACTAGTCTATATGGTATGTTGGCACGGTTTAGACCCTCCTCTAGTGAGCGACTAAGAGCATTGATACGATAGAGTATGGCGCACTCACTAGGAGAGACTCCGCTATCTATAAGCTCTTTTATCTTAAAGGCGATCTTCTGGGACTCTTCACTCTCATCAGCTCCACTTAGCATCACAACAGCTTCGCCACCCTCTTTAGTGCAGAGTAGCTTTTTTCCAACTCTGGTTCGGTTGTGCTCTATAAGTGCATTGGCTACAGATAATATAGGGGCTTTAGATCTATAGTTGTACTCTAGTTTGATCACTTTTGCATCATTGAAGTCTTTGGCAAACTCAACTATGTTGCGTATATTTGCACCTCTCCAGCCATATATGCTCTGGTCATCATCACCAACAACACAGATATTGCTATGAGAACAGCAGAGTTTTTTTATCAGACGCAACTGTAGCTCATTGGTATCTTGGTACTCATCTATCATGATGTATCTATATCGGTCACTAGTAAGCTTACATAGGTCATCATTCTCATCGAGTAGTCTATAAGTAAGAGCTAGAAGGTCATCAAAGTCTACTAAGTTGTTCTCTACAAGGTATGCTTCATACTCTGCATAGACTTTGGCTATCTTCTGATACTCTCTAAGTTCTGCTTGCTGCAATGCCTCGTCAGGATTTAGTAGAGAGTTTTTGTATCTTGAGATCTCACTTGCTACTAGAGGTGTGGGGAGGTCTGGATTGATTCGCTTTAAAATCCTCTTTTTGTCATCACTATCGATCACTACAAAGTTACTTTTACGATTTAGAAGATGGATATTGAACTTCAAAAAGAGAAGACCAAACTTATGAAAGGTGCACAGTAGTGGAGGGTGCCCATCTTTACTGATCATCGATAGCGCTCTCTCGCGCATCTCTTTTGCCGCCTTATTGGTAAAGGTGAGAGTTAAAGTGCTACTAGATGGTACACCAACTACATCTAGTAGATATGCCAATCTTGTTGTGATGGTTTTTGTCTTGCCACTACCTGCACCTGCTAGTATAAGCAGAGGACCGTCAATGTGTCTAACCGCCTCTTGTTGTGTGTCGTTAAGCTCTTTGAGTCTATTTTCCATCTACTACTTATCTTAATTAAAATTTGTCTATTATACTACTCATTGGCTAAAACATAGCAAAAAGATCTATTTTTAGATACAATTGCAAAATTATTTTACCCGATATGTTTCGGGATAGAGGACACCTTTTTGCAGAAAATACGAAATATCGCAGTTATAGCGCATGTTGACCACGGAAAAACAACACTAGTAGATGGGCTACTATCACAATCGGGCACATTTAGCTCTCATGAAAATGTAGAAGAGAGAGCTATGGATAGTAATGCGCTAGAGAAAGAGAGAGGCATAACAATTCTCTCTAAAAACACAGCCATAACCTATAAGGATCACAAGATCAACATTATAGACACACCAGGTCACGCTGATTTTGGTGGAGAAGTTGAGCGTGTTCTTAAGATGGTTGATGGTGTGCTTTTGCTTGTTGATGCTTATGAGGGTGTTATGCCTCAGACTAAGTTTGTTGTCAAGAAGATGATAGCGCTTGGTAAAAAGCCGATAGTAGTCATCAATAAGATAGATAAGCCATCTGCTGACCCTGAGAGAGTTGTAGATGAGGTATTTGACCTCTTTGTAGCCATGGATGCAACCGAAGAGCAGTTAGAGTTCCCAATAGTCTATGCCGCAGCGCGTGATGGGGTAGCAAAGATGGATATGGGTGATGATGATGGCGACTTTGAGTGTCTTTTTAACGCTATTATTGAGCAGATACCACAACCTGAAGGTGATGCCTCAAACTCTGCTCAGGCACAAGTATTTACGCTAGATTATGATAACTATGTTGGGAAGATAGGTATAGCTAGAATCTTTAACGGTACACTTAGAAAAGGTGATAATGTTATGCTAGCAAAAGCTGGCGGGGAGCTAGTTAAAGGTAAGCTAAGTAAGCTTATAGGTTTTCACGGTCTAAATCGTATGGAGATCAATGAGGCAGAAGCTGGTGATATCATCGCATTTGCTGGTTTTGAGGCAGTAGATGTTGGGGATAGCGTTGTAGATCCGCTCAATCCTATGCCATTAGATCCTATGCATATAGAGGAGCCAACATTGAGTGTTGTCTACTCAGTTAATGACTCTCCATTAGCGGGCACAGAGGGTAAACATGTCACATCTAACAAGCTTAAAGATCGTTTAGAGCAGGAGATGCAGACAAATGTTGCTATGAAGCTAGAGGTTGTTGGTGATGGTAAGTTTAAGGTCTCTGGTCGTGGAGAGCTCCAGATCACTGTTTTGGCTGAAAATATGCGCCGTGAAGGGTATGAGTTTGGAATCAGTCGTCCTGAAGTTATTGTCAAAGAGATAGATGGTATAAAGTGTGAACCATTTGAGCATCTTGTTGTAGATACACCAGATGACTTTACAGGCACAATTATAGAGCGTCTTGGTAAAAGAAAAGCGGAGATGAAGTCTATGTTGCCTATGGGTGAGGGCTATACAAGAATAGAGTTTGAGATACCAGCGCGTGGACTTATAGGTTTTCGTGGACAGTTTTTGACAGATACAAAAGGTGAAGGTGTTATGAATCACTCATTTTTAGAGTTTCGTCCATACTCTGGTAGTGTTGAGAGTCGCCAATATGGAGCATTGGTCTCAATGGAGAGTGGTGCTGCACTAGCGTACTCACTCTTTAACCTCCAAGATAGAGGTGCTCTTTTTGTAGAGCCTCAAGAGAAGGTTTATGAGGGTATGATTATAGGTGAGCACTCAAGAAGTAATGATCTTGCGGTTAACCCTATTAAAGGTAAAGCTCAATCTAATGTCCGTTCAAGTGGTGCAGATGAGGCGATAAAACTAGTCCCACCTCGTGACATGAATTTAGAGAAAGCATTAGAGTGGATAGAGGATGATGAGCTACTAGAGGTGACACCACTCAATGTTCGTGTACGAAAAAGACTACTTACAGAAAACGAACGAAAAAGAGCCTCAAGAGGGAGTAAATAGTAGCAGTTTTTCTACATAACAAGTTTTTTGTTGTGTAGTTTTTATTAAAGAAGTATTAACATACTTTTTGTCATAATCCTTTTTTAATTACACAAGGTAGATATCGCATGAAACGAAAACAGATATATAACCCTGACTCTACTGAAAATGTCAATGATCGTAAGATATTTGGCGGTAATCCAACTGGTATTTTTGAGCTAAATAACATAAAATACCAGTGGGCTTACAATCTTTGGGAAGTGATGCTAAATAACACTTGGTTCCCAAAAGAGGTAGATATGACCAAAGATGCTAATGACTACAAGAATCTAACTGATGTAGAGAAGAGTGCTTACGATAAAGCATTAGCTCAACTCATCTTTATGGACTCGCTGCAGACCAACAATCTTATAGACAATGTCAATCCATTTATAACAGCTCCAGAGATCAACCTTATACTTGTTCGCCAATCATTTGAAGAGGCTCTGCACTCTCAAAGCTATGCTGTTATGGTAGACTCTATCTCTCAAAATAGCGACGAGATATATGATCTATGGCGTCAAGATATGATGCTAAAGAGTAAAAATGATGCTATAGCTAGAGTCTATCAGAACCTATCAGATGACCCTAGTGATGAGAACTTTGTGCTTGCATGTTTTGCAAACCAGATATTAGAAGGGATCTACTTTTATAGTGGCTTTGCATATATCTACACACTTGCTAGAAGTGGTAAGATGCTCTCATCTGCCCAGATGATTAGGTTTATACAGCGTGATGAGGTTACCCATTTGGTGCTTTTTCAAAATCTTATCAACAGTCTTAGAAAAGAGCGCAAAGAGCTATTTACTCCTCAGCTGGAGATAAAAGTTTATGAGATGTTTAAAGAGGCGGTAGAGCTAGAGGTATCTTGGGGCAAATATATCACCAAGGGGCAAGTTTTAGGCCTTACTGATGATATTGTTGAACTCTATATCCAGTATCTATGTGACAATAGGCTATCTGCTGTAGGCATGAAGCCGATTTATGGTGTAAAGCACCCTATTAAGTGGGTCGATGACTTCTCTAAGTTTAATGATCAAAAGACTAACTTTTTTGAAGGTACAGTTGCAAACTACTCCAAAGGTAGTCTAAGTTTTGATGACTTTTAGATATGCACCTATATGCAGCAGGCTTTAATAGCGAAGAGGTAGAGTATGAGCAGAACCTCTCAATACTCACGGACTTTGTGGCTCAGACAGAAGAAGATAGTCTCATAGTTGCTCCTGAGGTTGTAGTTACCAATTTTGACTATGACCGTTTTGAGATGGCTGCTGCATTCTCTAAGAGCATCACATCAGCCCTTCTAAAAGCATCTTCAAAGAGATCTATTATCACAACACAGATAGAGTCCAGAGGTGATCAGATCTATAATATAGCTAAAGTGTACCATAAAGGCTCACTCATATACTCTCAAAAAAAAGCTAAACTCTTTACATTTGGAGGTGAGCACAACTACTTTAGTGCAGGCAGTACAGAGCAGATAGAGTTGTTTGAGATAGATGGCATAAAGGTAGGTATCCTAATCTGTTTTGAGTTGAGATTTATAGAGTTGTGGCAACGCCTTAGAGGTGCTGATATCATTGTAGTTCCTGCACAGTGGGGTAGACCTAGAAGTGAAGATTTTAGAGTACTTGGGCGTGCTTTAGCCATGGCAAATCAATGTTTTGTTATACAGAGCGATACACACAACATCGATACAACTGCTACGAGCAGAGTCATAGCACCATCAGGAGAGTACGCACTATCTTATCCATTTGAACGCTCATGGATCAAAAAAATACGCAGATATCTTAACATAGGAGTTGTAGGTGGATAAGATTACAGCTATGCAAAATACTCAACTATCACAGAAGATATCTGAAGTATTTCATGCAGATAGCACAGTTTTAGACGCTATAAGCAAGACAGATAGAGCAGCATTTGTACCTGCTGGATTAAAACAGCATGCCTACAAACTAGATGCTCTACCCATAGGTGCATCTCAGTGGATAAGCTCACCTCTTACGGTTGCAAAAATGAGCCATTACCTCAAGTGTAAAGGGGCAGATAGGGTGCTTGAAGTAGGGTGCGGAAGTGGATACCAAGCAGCTATCTTGTCACACCTTTTTCGTGGTGTTTTTACCATAGAGCGCATCGAATCTTTAGCTATAGATGCAAAGAGGAGATTTAAACAAGAGTCTTTGCACAATATTCATGTTCGCACAGATGATGGGCAGCGTGGATGGATTCAGCACGCTCCATACGATCGCATCATCTTCTCAGCAACCTCAACCCACATACCAGATGCAATCAAAAAACAGCTCAGCGAGGGTGGCATACTACTAGCTCCAATGCTCATAAATGACAGCGAGATGATTGTTAGATTTACTAAGCGCTCAGGTAGGCTAGTAGAGGAGATACTTGAGAGCTGTGAATTTGTTCCTATTGTGAACGGAACTCAAAAATAACCAATAATTTTATTTTTTATCTTCTTATGTTACACTTCTTGCAAAGGAGTCTAGATGTGGGACAAAAAATTTGCAGGCGATGAGTATCTTTATGGCAAAGAGCCAAATGTTTTTATAGCACAGATTATAGATACGCTACCAGCTAGTAGCCATATCTTATTTTTAGGTGAAGGCGAGGGGCGTAATGCATGTTACGCGGCAAAAAAATCTCACAGAGTGCAAGCTATAGATAGCTCAGAAGTTGCTCTAAATAAACTAGATAAACTTGCCAAAGAGTGTGATGTGAAGATCGCCTCAAGCCATCTAGACCTTAAAGATTGGCATGCAGATGAGCAGTATGATGCTATACTCTGCTCCTACCTTCATCTTGAAGAGCCACTACGGACAGAAGTGTTTGTAAAAGCGCTAAATGCATTAAGGCTTGGAGGAGTATTTGCTGGTGAGTTTTTTGCAACAACACAACTAGGTAAAAAGTCAGGTGGTCCAAAAGATGAGAGTCTTCTCTATAAGATTAATGACTTTAAAAAGCTAGCACGCCCAGGATATATATGTAAAAATGTTCAAAAAACAAACACAGTTCTTGATGAAGGCGAGGGACATAAAGGTGATGCAGATGTAATTCGTGTAGAGTTTTTGCGTAGCGAAGAGCTAAGTAGAGTTCCGCTAGAAAAACTCACACTCAAAGCACTTTTTGATAGATCAACAGACCACTATAGAGACAACACAGCCCTTAAAAATCTAGATGGATCCATAGAGTTAACTTATGGTGATTTTGCACTCAATGTAGCAGAGCTACAGCGTGTTATGATAGAGCACAACATAGGGGCCAATAGTAGAGTAGCATTATGCAGCGAAAATATGCCAAACTGGGGTGTAGTATACTTTGCAGTAACTACCATGGGTGCAGTGATTGTCCCTATATTGCCAGATTTTAATGCAGATGAAATTAGGCGTATTATACTACATGCAGAGTGTGAAGCTGTTTTTATATCTAAGAGATTGCAAGAGGCGCTCGAACATGACTCTATGAGAGATCTTGAGTTGAGTATATTGAGTGATGATCTTAGTATAAGGCAGGCTAAAGAGCATAACAAAAATATAGATAAGATAAAATCTATGGTTAAAAAAGAGTCAAGAAAAGCTACGGATATCTATGAAGATGATCTGTGTGCAATCATCTACACATCAGGCACAACAGGAAATTCAAAAGGGGTTATGCTAACTCACAGAGCTCTTGCATTTCAAGCTGTAAGCACTGATAGTATAGCAACGATGACTCAAAACGATAGATTTTTATCAATCTTACCTTTAGCACATACATATGAGTGTTCTATAGGATTTTTAGCACCATTTGCCAATGGATCTAGTATAACATATATCGATAAGGTTCCTACGCCTAAGGTGCTAATTGCCGCCATGTCTCAGGTTAAACCAACATTTATGCTCTCAGTTCCTCTTGTGATCGAAAAGATATTTAAAAATCGCATACAACCAAATTTTTCTAAAAATATCATCATATCTACACTCTATAAGATACCATTTGTGCGTAAAAAACTTCACAAGATAGCGGGTAAAAAACTCAAACAGACATTTGGAGGATCGCTAAAACTATTTGGCATAGGTGGAGCACCATTGTCGCCATCTGTTGAGAGTTTTCTGCTAGAAGCAGAGTTTCCATACTGTATAGGATACGGTCTAACTGAAACAGCACCTCTTATAGCAGGCTCAGCACCATTTCATACCAAACTAAGCTCCATAGGTCGTGTGCTAGATGGCGTTGAGATTAAGATAGTTGAGTGCAATACTCAAGGTGAAGGAGCCATACATGCACGAGGACCAAATATCATGCTAGGCTACTATAAAGCTCCAGAAAAAACAGCAGAGATACTAGATGCTGAAGGCTGGTTCAATACAGAAGATCTTGGCTATATAGATGAAGATGGGTATCTGTTTATAAGTGGAAGATCTAAAAATGTCATCATAGGTGCAAGTGGCGAAAATATCTATCCAGAACACATAGAAGCAATCATAGGCGCAGAAAAATTTGTAGAGGACTCTCTTGTTTATCACCTAGAGGGTCAACTTGTAGCTAGAATATACCTAGATTACGAAAAACTAGACCAGCAGATAAACATCAAAAAATTAACAGAGCGTGAAGCACAAGCAAAAGTTGAGCATATACTGGAGCAAATTAGAACCAATACCAATAATCAAGTATCAAAGTTTTCAAAAATATCAAGAGTTATAGAGCAGAGAGAGCCTTTTATAAAAACAGCCACAAAAAAGATCAAACGCTACTTGTATGTTAGTTAGCAGGCAGGGCAAATAGAGCATCACTATCTCTTAAGAGTGCCAGCTCTTGCAAAAATCTATCTCTACTTATCTCTACTGCGCCCAAGCTCTTTAGGTGATCGGTTGGAATCTGACAATCTATCATCTTAAAGTCCGCTCTTTTTAGATGCTCTACTAGAGCAACTAAAGCAGCTTTTGATGCATCACTTCTCTTAGAGAACATGGACTCTCCACAGAACATTCCACCAACAACCACCCCATATAGACCACCAACTAGCTCATCATCTTGCCAAGCCTCTATGGAGTGAGCATGTCCTAGTGCATGCAGAGTGCTATACGCCTCCTCTACCTCTGGCAATATCCAAGAGCCCTCCTGATCTACTCTGCTGATCTTAGAGCAGCTATGCACCACTTCATCAAACGCTTTATCTATCGTGATATCAAACTGTTTTAACTTTTTTTTAAGAGACTTTCGAACTATGAGATCATCAAGGTATAGTACTAAGCGTGGATCTGGAGACCACCAGAGTATGGGATCACCAGCGTTGTACCAAGGAAATATACCATTACGATATGCTAGCATTACTCTTGTTGGATTAAGATCTGCACCAAATGCTACTATGCCGTTCTCATCTGCTAGATGAGGGTGAGGAAACTCTAATCTATAGCTTAGTTGTGGTATCAAGCTATGGTGTCTCTGCTAGCTCTTTGTACTCAAAGGTTAGTTTGCCATCAAAGCTTATAAAGACCTCTCCACCATCTCTTAATGTGCCAAATAGTATCTCATCAGTAAGTGGATCTCTGATCTGCTCTTGTATAACTCTACTTAGCGGGCGTGCTCCCATCTCTTTATCGTAACCTAGATCTGCTAGATATTTTGATGCGTTGTGATCTATGTTAACTACTACACCTTTTTGATCTAGTGTCTCATTGAGCTCTGATATAAATTTGCCTACTATATCTAAAACAGTTAACTCATCAAGTGGCTTAAACTCTACTATTTTATCGAGCCTATTTCTAAACTCTGGTGAGAAAAATGACTTTAGCTCTTCTGATCTACTAAGTGAACTATCTGCATTAAAGCCCATAACATTGCGCTCTGATGAGCCTATGTTAGAGGTCATGATAAGTATCACATTTTGAAAGTCTGCTTTTAGCCCATTGTTATCTGTTAGGGTTGCGCTATCCATGACCTGTAGTAGTATGTTGAGCAGATCTGGATGTGCTTTTTCTATCTCATCTAGTAACAAGACAGTATATGGATGCTTGCGGATAGCTTCACTCAAAAGCCCACCCTGTTCATATCCAACATATCCAGGAGGCGCTCCTATGAGTCTACTTAGAGCATGTTTTTCCATATATTCACTCATGTCAAATCTCTCAAAATTGACACCCAATACTTTTGCTAAAGATTTAGCAAGTTCAGTCTTACCAACACCTGTAGGCCCTACAAATAAAAATGAAGCTATGGGGCGTGTGGGTGAGCTAAGACCAGCTCTTGAGCGTTTAATCGCTAGTGACACATCTTGTATGGCACTCTCTTGTGATTTTACTAAATTTTCTAGTTTATCTTTGAGTGTTCTTAATTTTTCTGTATCATCAGAGGAGATAGTGGCACTTGGAATACCTGCCATTTTGGAGATGACGCGCTGTATATCTGCCTCTGATACCTCTGAGCGTCTATCTTCTAAGAGATGAAAAGATGCACCTGCCTCATCTATGAGGTCTATAGCTACATCTGGCAAAAACCTATCGCTAATGTACCTTTTAGATAGCTCAACCGCACTAGAGAGAGCCTCATCTTTATATACTAAGTCATGATGGAGCTCATATTTGTGTCGCAACCCTTGCAGTATCTTGACACTCTGCTCTTTTGTTGGCTCATCTATGTCGATCTTGGCAAATCGGCGACTAAGGGCTCTATCTTTCTCAAATGCATTACGATACTCACTATAGGTTGTAGCACCCATACATCTAAGTGCTCCTGAAGCTAGTGCAGGCTTGAGTTGATTTGATGCATCCATGCTTCCTCCACTAACAGCGCCAGCACCAACAATAGTGTGTATCTCATCTATAAAGATGATGGCATTGTTGGACTCTTTGACTTCATCGATCACACCCTTAAGTCGCTTCTCAAAGTCTCCTCTGTATTTGGTTCCAGCGAGCATAGCACCCATGTCAAGTGCATAGATATTAGAGTTTTGAAGTATTTTTGGCACACTGCCTTGAGCTATAGCTATGGCTAGACCTTCAGCAATTGCCGTTTTTCCAACCCCAGGCTCACCGATAAGTAGAGGGTTGTTTTTTTTACGCCTACAGAGTGTCTGGACAACCCTTGCTATCTCATCTTCTCTACCTATGACTGGATCTATCTGCATATCTTTAGCTTTTTGCACTAGCTCTATGGTGTATTTTTGTAAAAAACTCTCATCTTGTTTGTCACTTTTAATTTGAGTTTTATTGTGCGAGATTGCCTCTAAGATATCAACGCGCGAGATATTGTTCTGCATCAGAACTTGATAGGCAAATGTATGTTTTTCATCGTATATAGCTGCTATAAAATCACCAACATCAGCTTGTGGCTTCTCTGCGCTTTGAGCCTGTCTAATCATACGATCTATCAACCTAGAGAGTGCAACTGTCTCTGATGGATCGGCTTGATTGCCTAATGCAAGAGGTTTCATGGTGGAGCTTAAGTATCCATACACCTGTCGGCGTAAAGTATGCACATCACAACCACACTCTTTTAAGATAGATACACCATCTTTTGATGAGAGAAGTGAGTAGAAAATATGCTCTATACTCAGATACTCATGGCGCTCTTTTTTTGCGTATGCCAGTGCTCTTTGAAAGATGCTATTTAGTACTGTACTAATCATGTCATCTCCTGAACAATAGCTTTTAGAGGATAGCCCTGCTCACGCGACAAGCGACCAACTTGCATAACCTTAGTCTCTGCAATCTCAAATGTATATACACCACAAAGCCCGCTATCTTTGCGATGCACATCTAGCATAATCTGCTCTGCCTCTTGATGGTTCTTATGAAAGATGCTAACTAATACCTCTACAACAAAATCCATCGGTGTGTAGTCATCATTAAGAAGCAACACCGCAAATCGCTCAGGCTCTTGGCTTAAGATATCTTCATCTAGCTCTAACTCTTTTTTTGTACTCAACTTTTATCCTTAAATCTAGCATCACAGAATAGTCTTTTTGTTATAAACAATCCATTAAGTTTGAAAATTAGATCACCTAAGATATTTGTGTAAAATACTCCAACATCTACATCACTAATCCACCAGACTAGAAGGGCTTTTTTAAACCTATGGCACGACTACTTGCCTTGTAGACTCTATATTGTATTATAACATAACTAATATTGTCACTTTGATAGGCAGTGGCACAAAATATTTTCTATTTAAAATGGAACAATCTTTTGCACAACAATACTATCTGATGAGCTAAGTTTTACAACAAGGTCTTGGTAGTTTACTAGAGGGTTTGTTGAGTGTACTACATCAGACAAAGAGCTCATGCTAGATCTATCTGACATGTAGTACTCATTCTTTTTGGTAGTTAAGTTTTGAGCATCTATTATAAGTGGTGTATTATTTTGAGTGTTAAAAATTTTGTTGTGCTCAAAGATTATATTTTTTGATTGAATAATAAGTAACCAGTAGATGCCATATCTTCTCTCTCGGGTATTTTTTAAATTAACAATCAAGTTATTTGTCATATTTATATCTGATGCATCTACTAAACCTATTGGGTAATTTAAAATATTTGAAAATGTATTGTTTTCTATATTTGCATTAGATATAGAAAAGGAATCAGGAAGTGGATCATTAATATTTATACCATAATCAGAGTTAAAAATAGTATTGTTTTTAATGATTATATTTTGAATATTATAATGTCCAACAATGGCTACTCCAGGATCATCTAGCTCACTGTTAGTTGTATCTGACTTTTTATACCCCCATAACTTATTGTGGGTTATTACTATTGGGTTATCTTGATTTAATGATCCTGCTTTTAAATCAATCGCATTTTCTGCATAGGCACAAGCACCATTTTTATCATGATTGCCACTACAGTCTGTATATATTGTGCTATCTATATAGATAAGGTTGTTGTCAAGAATTGTCCCTTCATAGTTTATGTTTTTTGTGATCGTTCTGATGGCTTGAAAGCCATCTACAAAGTTTTTTATCTCATTGTTGAGTATCTTGGTGTTTTTAATTGCTATGTTTGGTTGTCTGTTGTCGAGCAATCCAATAGCTGGTCTATCGTGAAATATCATTATATCTGTGCGCTGAATATAACTATTTTGAATAGTATTGTTATCAGAATTAGGGTAGATATATATGCCACTTCCTACATTTTTCATAAAGTATCGATCTATTATATTGTAGTCAGAATTTACAATATTGAAATGATTAAGTGTTGTAGGACTATCCCAATATGCCATTCTATCAATCACCCAATATTTTGTATCTTGTAGTACAAAAGCTACTTTTGCCAATTGGTCTAGATTTAGCTCTTTTGGATGTGTGTTGTTGCCATTGTTTAAAATTATGTATCTTTTTTTATTTTTTGTACCACCTGTTTGGAGTTGAATATTGCCGATGCTAGAGTAGTCACCAGGACTTACGCAAAATATAGATTTATCTACATCGTTAATATGAGACCAGTCTGAATTTGTAGTTATGAATTGTACTTCAGGATTGCTTGCATCACAGACAGGTAGGTGCACAGGTTCTAAATAGGGACTCACATACACATCGCTGCTTGATGAGATGCTACCAGCTTTTTTATAGTGTGGGCTATCTTTGGTTGTGATTATGCCTTTTAATGTTTTCTGTTTTGGTGTTTTAGTAAATCTCTCGTAGGTGAAGGTGTAGTCGCTCATTTTGGCTTCTGTAGCAGAGCCATATTTTTTTGTATTTACGCTAGGCAAATCATCTCTAGAGTGATAAAACCAGTTATTGTCAAAAGTGTGTCCAGCTGTATCACCACCAGCTCTTGATGTATTTATAAAAATATTATTTTTAAAGCTGTCATCAACTGCAAGATCATGTATATATAGGCTCCAACCTTCTGAGTGAGGTCTATCGTTAACAAAGATATTATCTTCAACTTTAACTCTTTTGTTTGTAGACATACGCAACATAAATCCACTACCAATTGTATATATATTGTGTAAAACATTGTCCTTAAATTCCCAATCTTCTGCACTATTTAAAATAAGTCCTGTCATGCTATCTGCAATGATGTTGTGATTCATTTCTACATGTCTGACACCATTGTGAGATGTAAAAGCTTTTCCTGCTTTTGAGCTTGCTAGGTCTACCTTGTTGTATCCCCACATGATGTTATTTGTAATGATTACTGGATTGTTTGGGTTTTCAGAGCCCGCTTTTAGATCAATTGCATTTTCTGCATAGTAGTAGTCACCATTTCTGTTTAGTTGAGTATTTTCATTAGCATAGATATCACTATCAATCCAGATTCGGTTGCTATCCATGACTGTTCCTTCAAAGGTTACATCATGTGAGAACTTATCTATTGATCTAGTTATCTGTATGCCATCAGTAGCATTTCTAATATCATTATTGATAAATTTCACCCCAATAGTTTTACTAATTTTCTTACGATTAGTATGTATATTTAATGCTATTGCATCTATTGTGCTTCGTGCCGACTCTGTTGCGTGATTTATGTAGCTATTTTGTACGGTATTGTAGTGACAATAGGGGTAAATGCTAACGCCATATTTGAAGTTTCTAAGGTGCCACCTATTTATGATGTTGTGTGTAGCTCCGTTGATAAACCGCATTGAAGGATTAATATTTCGATCCAGATTTGCCATTCTGTCTATCGTCCAGTAATCTGCTCCATTAAAATGAAATAGCACATCTGCTACTTGATTATCTGGTAGTGCAGCTGGATGAGTATCGTTACCATTGTATAGACTCATTGTTCTTCTATCATTTTTACTTCCACTTGCTGTTAGGTTGATATATCGATCTTGATATCTTCCTGGCTCAACATAGAAGTGTTTATAGTTTGGGTCATTAAGAACAGATGATGTCCACATGCCGTTACCTGTGGTTATAAGCACATGAG
>JAMONY010000046.1 GCA_027066325.1 Helicobacteraceae bacterium
GCACTCTCATAATCTATGCCGCTTTTCACCTCTATGATGTGCAGAGTGTCATCTTTTATGGCTAGTATGTCTATCTCTCCGAACCTACTGCTGACATTGCGATCAACTACTCTGTAGCCATTGTCTGATAAGTACCTACATGCTCGATCTTCCGCTTTATCGCCTTTGGCTCTGCTCACGGCTCTATACCAGTACTATATCTACTTTTACCGACTTAAAGGCTGCCGTTAAGATAAGCTCATCTCTTTTATCGCCAAATAGCGCATTGATTTTAGATCTTGCGTGATGAAAAGTTGTAAATATAGTACCTTTGATGATCTTATCGGTTATCTTGATGGTTAGTGGCGTGGTCTCTCCATGTTCACTTCTCAAGATCACTTTTGTTGATGTAAAAAAGTCTGCATCTTCACTACTTACAAGCACTATGTCTTCACTATAAGCATCATTGAGCTTCTTACTTGCCTTGGTCTGCGCGGCATTGTTGTAGTGTGCTAGCGTTCTGCCTGTAGTTAGATAGAAACCGCCTTGAACTTTTAGCTCACCTATAAGCTCTTCTACCATGCCTCTAAGCTTATATTGGTGATAGTGAAACTCACCCAATCCATCATCTTTACGAAAGTCTAAAAGATGCAACACTGGTGTATCTTCATGATAGACTGGCCACTGCAGACCTCTTTTACGGTGTCTCTCTAGCTTGGTATATGAGGCTCCGCTATATCTGCGATGTGCTACTTCTCGAACCTCATCCCACACCTCTTTGCTATTTTGGTAGTTATACTCTCCACCCATCTTGTTATCTAACATCTGTATCACTTCCCAATCATCAGGCAGATCTGAGTTGATTAGTGGTTGTGAGAGGTGGAGACGGCGCATGGCATTAACATAGACACCCGTCTTCTCATAAGCAGACTTTACACCAACTACGATATCTGCTCTATGAGCAATATCAGTCATCATGATCTCTTGAACCATCAAAAACTCCAGCTCTTCAAATGCCCTATCTATCTTGTTTAAATTTGGGTGTATATGTGTAATATCTTCACCCATGTTAAAAAGTGCTTTTATCTTGCCATCAAGCATAGCATCTATAAGTAACGGTGTAGCTAAACCCTTCTCTTGTGGCTCTTGATAATCTGGCTCAAAGTATGGTAAACAGCCCATGTCGCATGCACCTTGGACATTATTTTGACCTCGAAGTGGCATAAGACCTGCTCCACTCTTGCCTATATTGCCCGTTAGAAGTGCTAAGTGCACTATCGCCATAACAGCGTATGAGCCATCAGTATGTTCAGTCATGCCTAAGCCCCAAAATATCATCGACTTTTTAAGAGCATATTCGCGTGCAATATTTGGTATGATTTTAGCTAGATGCTCAAACCCTGCAACGCTCTCAAAAAACTTTGGATCAGCATACGGATCATCTAAAATTTTCTGTTTAAACTCATCGAACCACTTTGTTCTGCTTGCTATAAACTCTCTATTGTAGAGCTCCTCCTCTATGATCACTCTAGCCATCATATTTAAGAACAATAAGTTACTCTCGTGTGGCAAAACTACCTGCTGCTTTGCATACTTCATAAGCTTTATCTCGCGCACATCTACTACTGCTAGATTGTTACTTTTTCTAGCAGCTTCTATCATGCGGTTGGCTACTATGGGGTGTGCTTCTGTTGTATTTGAGCCTATGACCAGTATGTACTCTGTCTGGTAGATATCATTGTAGGGATTTGTAGCAGCACCTTCACCTATGGTTGTTCTCATCCCTTTGAGGCTTGGAGCATGACATACTCTAGCACAGTTGTCTATGTTTGGAGTCTTAAGGGTTTTTCTAGTAAATTTCTGAAACAGATAAGCGCTCTCACAACTAGTTCTAGCTCCGCCTATGGAGCAGACACTCTTATGTCCATGTTTAGCTTGTATCTGTTTAATCTTCATGGTAGCAGCAGTGGTTGCGCTATCTAAATCACACTCGTACCAAACTTCATCAAGATCTCTAAGACCATCTTGTATAACTTCAGCTATCTGTGGGTTTTGCTCTATAAAACTTTTGCGTACTCTTGGGGACCGTATGCGGTTGCTATCGTACAAAAAATCATATCCAAATTTACCTTTAATACAGAGCTTACCTTGTGAGACATAACCATCTGGTGATGCGCTTATCTTAACAACTCTATTCTCTTCTATATGACCTACTATGTCACAACCAACACCACAGTAAGTACAAACACTATCAATTTTTTTCATAAGCGCTCCAATATAAATAGAGTTATAATATACGAATCATTACACTCTTGTTAAGGATAAAGTCTAGTTTCTCTATTTTGGCTAATACACTCTGTATATCTCGCTCTACTGCCTCGTGAGTTGAGAAGAGAAGATTTGCACTACCCTCATCTATGGGGCGCTGCAACATGGTCTCTATGGAGATATCAAACTCTTCAAACAACTTTGCAATTTGTGCTAAAACACCCTTGCTATCTTCTACTTTTAATCTAAGATAGTACTTGCTTACAATATCATCAGATTTTTTTAGCTTCAATCCATGCTCTAATGGCTTATTGTAGCCCAACATAGGTGAGCTTTTGCCGCCTGCTCTTGCTATGTCGATAATGTTTGCTACAACTGCACTAGCAGTAGCATCTCCTCCAGCTCCAGGTCCATAATATAGCGTCTCACCAACACGATCACCAACTACACTAATAGCATTCATCACGCCATCTATCTTGGCTATCATCTGTGTATTTTTTATAAGTGCTGCATGGACTCTAAGCTCCACCTCATCACCATCTCTTTTAGCAACACCCAAGAGCTTAAGCGCATATCCAAACTCTTTTGCAAATGCTATATCATCTTGTGTTACACTCTCTATACCCTCTATGAGAATATCTTCAGGCTTAGCCTCGATCCCATAAGCGATAGATGCTAAAATAAGTAGCTTATGAGCAGCATCATATCCACCTATATCGAATGTAGGATCAGCTTCAGCGTAACCCAACTCTTGAGCCTCTTTTAAGATAGCCTCAAACTCCACACCATCATCAGCCATTTTGCTCATCATATAGTTACATGTGCCGTTGAGTATACCAACAATTGACTCTATGTGATTGGCACTCAAACCATCTCTTAGAGCATTGATGATAGGTATGCCTCCAGCCACACTAGCCTCATATAAAAATGCGATATCTGCTGCTAAAGATTGAAGCTCATAACGATGATAAGCCAAAAGTGCCTTATTTGCTGTCACAACTGCCTTGCCATTACTCAATGCTCGTTTTACAATCTTAAATGGCTCATCAACACCACCCATAAGCTCTACAACAATATCTATATCTGGATCATCTACGATATCTAACGGATCTGTACTAAGTGCAATATCTAGCCCTCTATCTCTATCTAAGTTACTAACAACTCCGCTCTTAACTACAACCTCACAACCAGCCCTAGCGGTGATCATGTCTGCATTTTGCTCCAATATCTGAACAACTGATCTACCTACCGTACCTACACCTATCACACCTATCTTAAGCATTTTTCTCACCTTGGTATTTTTTCAAAAAAGTTTTAATATTTTTAGCTGCTTGGCGAATGCGGTGGCGATTCTCTATGAGAGCTATGCGCACATATCCTTCGCCATATTCGCCAAAACCTATGCCTGGAGAAACCGCTACTTGTGCCTCTACAAGCAGTCGCTTGCTAAACTCTAAAGAGCCCATATCTGCTACACACTCAGGTATCTTTGCCCAGACAAACATAGAGGCATTGTTGCGGTTGATCTTCCAGCCAGCTTTTGTGAATGCCTCTATAAGAACATCTTGTCTCTCATCATATTTTTGAGTAATCTCTCTTACACAAGATTGATCTTCATTTAAGGCTACAGTAGCTGCTACTTGTATGGGTGTAAACATGCCATAATCTAGCCAGCTCTTAATCTTTTGAAGTGCGCCTATGAGTTTTTTGTTGCCTACAAAAAAGCCCACTCTCCAGCCTGCCATGTTGTAGCTTTTTGAGAGGGTAAATGACTCAACTGCCACATCAGTAGCACCCTCAACACTCATGATCGATGGTGTCTGGTATCCGTTAAATGTTATATCTCCATATGCTATATCAGAGATGACATAAAAACGCTCTCTTTTTGCCATGGCTACTATGCGCTCGTAAAATGCTGGTGTAACTGTTGCGGTTGATGGATTGTGTGGGAAGTTAACAACAACATACTTTGGCTTTGGAAAAGAGTCTTTAAAAGCGGTCTCTAGATGCTCAAAAAAAAGATCTTCATCTACTCTATACTCATCATCAAAAATAAGTGGCATCTTAGCTACACTGCCACCTGCTAAGATAAAAGCATAAGAGTGTATAGGGTATGTAGGATCAGGCACAACTGCTACATCTCCAGGGTTTGTGATAGCATAAGCTAAATGAGCATAACCCTCTTTTGAGCCCATGGTAGCCACTGCTTCACTCTCAGGGTCTAGATCAACATCATAGCGTCTTTTATACCAATCTGTAATAGCAAGGCGTAGCTTATAGATCCCTTTTGAGTTTGAGTAGCCATGGGTTTTACCTCTACTCATCACCTCTACTAGCTTATCTTGTATATGTTGTGGTGTATCTCCATCTGGGTTGCCCATACTAAAGTCAATCACATCAGCACCAGCTCTTCTCTCTGCCATTTTTAGATCATTAACCTCTGCAAATACATATTTTGGCAGACGACGAATGCGATCAAACTGTATCTCATCAAACATATCTTTTCCTATTTTGCTTCAACTCTAAGTCCTGATTTTAGATTTTTTCTACTGTAAAGGTCTGCTATCTTGACATACTCTGCTCTATCTGGCAGATCTACTTTAACTTTACGACTTCTCTCATCTTGTTGTATCACCTCTAAAACATTTAACTTGTAGTCATAAATCACTATGTAAGGGTACCAACTGTTTGCTTTTAGACTCCAAAGATTTAGCCGCCTTAGCTCAGATACATCTAACCATATAGGATACTGAAGTCTTTTTATCTTTTTTGTCTCACCGCGCTTAAGTGGAGCAAGGGCTAGATGAGCTTGAGCTGTATCTACAGTGTAGACCCACTCATTTGCACTCACCTTCTCAATAGAGACAATAGAGGCTCCTCGTAGCTTTAAAGCTCTTTGGAAAAGGGTAGGATCAATGGCTCGCTCTGCTCTAAGATAGATCTTATCTACCAGCTCATGCTCTTGCACCCGCACCTCTGCACTTAGATAATTTTGGTAACCAAGATCTCTTAAAACCTCATCCAATATTGCTGTAAAAAAGAGGGGATCTGCATTGCCTTTAAGTGTAAGAGATAGGTCTTGTGAGCTATCTAGTTTGAGTGACAGTAGCCTATTGGCTTGTAGCTCTTCTGCTACCTTAACCACATCAACACCACCGTCTACTATAAAATCTCTCTCTCTTTCGAAAAGTACACCGATCAGAGCTCTATGTTTAGAGTAGTTATGCTCACCTATGAGCGCCACTATACTACTAGAAAGCTGGACACTTTGAGCATATAGTGTAGTACCAAATACAAAGATACAAATTAGCGCATATCTCACCACAATTTTCCTCTATTGAGACGACGAAACTCATGCTCATCTATCTTGCTACATACACCATCAGCATAGAGCAACATCACCCTTTTTCGTGTCAAAAACTCTTCGCTCTCCTCACCACACTCTAGCGAAAATTCTCCATGCCCTGTGATAATCAACCACTCTCTCAATCCGTCTAGTCTGATTGGTAGCGCAGATACTCGAGTCTCTCTTTTGTAACTCTTAAGATCTATAATCCCCATCCATATTTTAATTTTTGGTTTTATGATTAGATTATCAAGCAGCTTGTGTGATGAACTACTACTATAACTCACAACATCTTCTACTACAACGGTGCTGTTATCATCTACCAAGTTCTGTATTGAAGATATGGAGCTAGACATGCTGTCAATGGTACTATTTGACTCCATACTCTCTATCTCTTCAAATCTTAATCTCTCCTGCTCTTTAGCTAAACGCTCTCGTTCTAGATCTTTGCTCAATGACAACATCTCTAAGTTTTTTTTAGCTTTATCTATGGCTGTATTGTTAATCTCTATCTTCTCTTCAGAAGAGAAGCTCATAAATACAAACACTCCAACTAAAAGTGTCAATATAAGAGCGGCTCCCAACATAAAGCCTACTAACTTCTCCCTCTTTCTACGCATAGCACTATTTTTAAATGGATCATTTTGGCTCTCTTGTGGAATATGCTCTTTGTGTTGACTATAGATCTCTCTAAGCTCACTTAAATCTACACCATATTCACGCTCCAAAATTCTAATAAATCCTACAAATTGAGTTGGCGTAAAACTATCTATATTCTGCTCTAAAAGTAGCTCTAAATTAGCTGGTGCAATGTGCGTCTGCTTACTTATAGCATCAACACCTATCTCCTGTAGTTTCTCTATCTCTTTTGATAAACTCATCTTAACCTCTGCATCAATATGGCACCAGCCGCACTCACATTGAGAGAGTTGAACTTATGTGTCATCTCTATCTTGAGTATCTTATCTAGACGGCGTAATGCTCTAGATGGTATGCCGCTATCTTCACTGCCAAGCAGAAGTGTCCGCTTGCCACTAAACTCAATCTTTTCTATATCACAACCACTCATATCAGCTCCATAAAGTTTGTGAGATGCATTTTTCAGCTCCGTCATCACATCATATAGATTATCTGCCACATAAAATGGCATATCCAATAGAGCCCCTGCGCTACTACGCACAACAGCCTCCTGCTTTAAAGATCTAATACCTGTAATCACAACAGCACCTACCCCTAAAGCGTAAGCTGTCCTAATAAGCGCACCGATATTACCCATATCAGTAAGCATACAGAGTACAAGTACAAACTCACACTGAGCCACACTTTTGAGATCACTCTGCTCTAGCTCATCTATATCAGCAAGATAGCCTTGATGATTTCCACTTCTGCTCATCTGCACAGCAGCATTTGCCGGTATGCGTTTAAGCTCAAAGTCATAGCGCATAAGTGCACTATACTCTTTTTGATCGATATCTTTAGAGATATAGAGTGTAGATATTTTACTACTATGGTGTTCTATGGCATATTTGACTGGTTGCTTACCGTATATTAACATATTGAGATTGTACCCAAAAGTAGCTAATACAAATCATAAATCTACCAGCTCGTCATAGCAACTCTTTACACTCCTACCACTCAACTTCGATAGAAGTTTGGCAGTACTCTTTTTTGGAAGATTTAGTGCCATTATCTCCTGCTTGCTAATAGTGCTACTTACTCTACTTTGAGCTGCATTAAGCACCACAACCCACTCTCCTCGCACCTGCGCACCAATATCTTTCATGATCTTAGATGCACTGCCTTTGTAGTAGGTTTGAAACTTTTTTGTAAGCTCCTTGGCCACAAATAGCTCCCTGTCTGGCTCTGTCTCATTTATCTCTTCAAGTAGCCTGATTAAACGGCGTGGTGACTCATAAAGCATGGTAACATATCCGCTATAAAGAGCCTCTTGCAGTGCTACTGCCCTTTGTGAACCCTTATGTGGCAAAAAACCAATAAAGAGTGTCTTTGTATCTTTAAATCCACTAGCAACATAGGCTAAAAGATAAGCATTTGCACCAGGCAATACATCATACTCTATATTTTGCTCTATGCAGTACTCTACTAAAAGTGCGCCAGGATCGCTCACGCTTGGCATTCCAGCATCGCTAACATAGAGAATATTTTGTTGAAAAAAATCTGGGCTAAGATTGTCTAAAAAAGCTTGTTCATTGTGTGAGTGTAGTGGGATAAACTGCTGTGGATTAAGTGGTATTTTGTTGTATCTAGTCTCTAATATATTTAAGAGTTTTTTTGTAACTCTTGTATCTTCACACAACAAAACATCCGCTCTCATAAGAGCATCTATGGCTCTTAGAGTGATGTCTGCTATATTGCCTATAGGTGTAGCTACGAGTGTTAACACTCAAGCCACTCTAACTCATACTGTAACGCTTCTTGAACTTCTCAACGCGTCCAGCAGTATCTACAATCTTCTCAGAACCTGTAAAAAATGGGTGACACTCATTGCATATATCTATACGCATAGCAGCCTGAAGACTTTTTGTCTCAAACTCATTACCGCATGCGCAAGTAACCGCGCAAGCAACATAATTTGGGTGAATCTCTTTTTTCATTATATGCCTTTAAGCTCACGCCTCTGCGTAAGCTAGTATATTGTTTATATCCGTACGGGTGCGGATAGTTGAAGCGAAATTATAACCAACAAAGCTTATTAGTCTCTGAAGGATAGAGTCTCTCTTCGTCTGCGGTAGAGTAGAGTGTAAGCACTAAGAGCTATCAGGAGTGCGAGCACAAATCTTCCAATCTCACCTATAGTAGGCACCTCAACTGGTTTTTTTGCTACAGTAGGATCTGTGTCACCAAGTGGAATTGGATCATCACTAAGCGTAGACTCATTTCTCTCTACTGTGCCATCTCCATTGTGATCCCAAAAAGCTATAGCTTGATTTTCAACCTCCAAAACTGCATTTGCTACATCAGTTCTAAATGTTATCACAACCTCATTATCTGAATCATCTTCACTAGTTCCACCAATATCTGAACCTATGGAGCCCTCCCAGTAGACTGTATGTGTCACAGAGTCGTACTCACATCTAGTTGTAGCAGAGACCCCTCTAGGTTCACAATTTAACGAGCCAGAAACATATGTAAGATCGCTACTTAACGGATCTTCTACTACGATATTGTATGCTACTGCATTGGCATCATTAATCCAAACCATCTTCCACTCTATCTCTGGCCAACCAGCTGCATTAACTCTCTTTTTTGCACTTGGAGGGTCAAAAACATTTGTATACATAGTCACGATACCCATATCCCAAGTAAGATCATTCTCACCTGCAGTTAGTGTTGTCACAGCTGTTCTTAAAGTTGTTGCGTCAGTATCGCTATCTACTGCCCCATCAGCTCCCACGCCTTGTGGAGACACTGCATATCCTACTGGTAGCGTAAAGCTTACAAAATAATCACCTGGTATAAGATCCGTAAACTTATATGCTCCTGTGGTGGTTGTTATGGTGGAGATTAGCGCATTGGTTGTGCCATTATATAGAGTTACATTAATCTCTTCGGTTACATTTAACTCATCTGCATCTTGTATGCCATCTGCATCTGCATCAAACCAGATTCTATTGCCTATGCTAGCTGGTTGATAGAAACCAAAATCTACAGTTAGATTGTCGTTATTATCATCTGTGCCGTTGACATCGCTTCCTGCTAGCCCATCCTCTGCGGTTGGTTCGCTATCGTTGGTAAGCGTAATAAGTCCGCTTGTGTAACTTCCATCTGCATTATCTATTTTTATGTTTGAGTCGGTTGCTGTATCATCATTGTCAGATATATTTTGAACTGGTGATGGCACATATCCAGATGGCGGAGTCACTCTGATTGAGTAGTTGCCCTCATCTAGATTACTAAAATAATATAGCCCATCCATAGATGTTGTTTTAGTATCTATAACTGTGCCGTTACCATCTAGCAACTCTACAAGCGCACCAGATATAGGTGTTTCGGTTGCATCTTGTAACCCATTACCATCTGAATCATTCCATATTAATGAGCCCACAGAGAGTGCTGGTGCTGAAAAACCAAAATCCAAAGTATGATTACTCTCACCAGCCCTGCCTGTTGTATAGGCTATGGTTGAAAAATTAGCATTTAGATCTCCGTTGTCACCATCACTATCTCTCTGATCTGCGCTTAAAGCATCTTGCACTGTTACCACCAAAGATGCTAATGGCGCATTTGTAGATAGTGGAACCCTTATCTGATAGTCTGTATTGTACTTAAGCGATACTCCACCAGCACTATTTAATCCACCAAAATAGTATGTTCCACTACTATCTGTTGTAGTAGTTCCAACTAGCACAGACCCCTCATATAGCTCAACTACAACTCCACTCAAAGCTGGCTCATCAGGGTCTTGAATGCCGTCCCTATCAATATCGTTCCATATGTAGTTACCTATCTCTATTGGTGCTGGATCACATAACGCTTCCATATCACCAATACCACTTGCTTTACCATAAAAAAAGGCTCCATTATCTTTTGAAACAAGGAGTCTTTTAGGTCTGCTAGATCCATCTAAGCTAACTGTACCATCATCATTTCTAAGCCATATCAGACCGTTATCAACACCACCACCTTGAGAGTCCATTACACCCGTTACAATATCTGGATATCCTGCTATATACAGAAGTCCTCCCATGGTAGTTTCAGAGTGTCCGCTACTACCTCCGTTGACATTACCATTACCGCCTGGTCCATTATCGTACCAATAGTACTCTCCTCCTCCTAAGCCTTCGCCACTACCTGCCCCGCCTGTAGTAGAGCCTCCACAAGTTCCATTGCTCTCAAGAGTCCACCCAAGCTCTGCATTACCACAAGCTCTCAATAGATCCCCATAACTATTACCATTTTGGCTAGTGAAATCTGTTGAGTCTGGTGAGTGGTTGTTGTGTCCTGTTCTATCTCCGTTGATATCTTTTATCTGGATAATCATAGAGCCATCATAGTCAAACTCTATATCTGAAAGGAGTGGTTGTTGGTACTCAAGGTAAGCATCTTGATTACCGATATTGCCAGGTTTTTTATCATTAAAAACAATATCATAATCCATCTGCCATGGATTCCAATCAGCAGTAAATGGATGTGTTGCTCCATCTTTATCTGTAAACTGGTGACAACTACCTGGAGGGTTTGTATTGCTTATATTGCTATCATATGAGCAACCTCTACTATATGTAAGATCTATATCTAAAACTGGTGTAGGAGCAAATGTACTAAGAGCTGGATCAAAACTATAGATATGTGCGGATAACTGGCTTCTATCGCCATACCTAGCGCCACCATAACTATCATCAGGATCATTGATATTTACAGTTGATTCTGCTGTACATGTCACACCCACATAAAGCTTACCATCATTAAAACCTAAACCCATAGGACGAAAATCTTGTAGCGTTGGGCAAGGGTTTGGGATAGAGTGGATACTATAGCTACTGATATTGGCACTTATATCGATACCATAAACATCAAGCGTTCTTTGCCCCATGTTGATGGCAAAAAGCTTTGATTCATCATCTGAGATCTCTATGTCTCCAACACCAACTTTACCTACACTTGCATACCCTTGTGTATCATGGGTCCAATCATAAGGCATAGCAGTACGCGGATCTGTATTGCCTGGTAAATTAGCAAATGTTGAAACCGCATTTGCGTTATTGTGCTCAAGCTTATATATAGTGCCTGGACCGCCTGAGCCCAGATCAGAATGTCTCTTAAAATATGCAGAGACCAAAGTTATGTTTGCCATCTTAAGATGAGCAACACCATACACAGAGCCTAAATCAGAGTATGTGGCCAAACCTGCTGGAGTATCAGTTCCATTTGCACTATATGGAAACTGCAACAAGACATTAACAGCAGAACCGTTACCATCACGAGCATCTTTTGTAAACCTTGTCAAAATGATCTCAGGGTCAGCTTGACAATACTCTCCAGAACTATCAAGACCAACATTGTGTATCTGCGCATCTGCTACTATGCTAACCAAAGCAGACCCGTTACTATCAGCTGCTAAACCAGAGTGGAGATAGCTTGGTAGCCCACTAATCTCAACCCTATAAGATCCAGAAGTAGTTGCTAAATGATAGCTACCATTTAGATCAGTTACTGCAGATATTGACACTCCTGCGGCATCATATGCTGTAACATTAATACCCGATACACCAGGCTCCAATCCATCTTGTGTGCCATTAAGATTGTAGTCTCTAAAAACTGTGCCATCTATGCTTGATAGCAGAACCGTTGGCATCAAAACCAGCCCAATAGTTAAAAAAATAGCTACTTTTACTCTTCTAAAGTCCATTGCAAACTCACTTTAAAGTTATTTTAAAATACACAACAGATTATATACAAATACTCTTAAAGATTTAAAATTAATTCTTTAAATTAATATTTTGCTTGATATTGCCAAAACCGCACTCTCTGCACGCAAAATCATCTTGGTACTAAAACTAAAAACTTTTTGCTCTAAAAAAAGCTCGCGTTCACGCTCACTAAAACCACCTTCACAGCCCACAATTACAACCTCTATCGCAGAAGTATCTTCAAGAGTAGTTGATGAGAGATCTAGCACTGCACTATTTGGATATTGTTGTAGAAACTGATCTATAGAGCCAGTCTCTTCAAAGATCATCATATCTGTTCTGCCACACTGCTGCATTGAGTTTAACACAATTCTCTCTAAGCGTTTAAGGTCTATTTTAAAAGAATTTTGTGATCTATCGCTCTTTATAAAAGTGATTTTTGAGACCCCAAATTCACATAGCGAACCCAACACCTTCTCGATAGATTTTGGATCCACAATAGCCCAACCTATATGTAACGATCTTTTAGGTTCTATTTTTAATTTTTGTGAATTTTGAAGGCTCAATGTGGCTTTTCGCCCATCTACATGAGTAACTACATAAGTAAAAAGTGATGTTGTGTCTGCTAGCGAACGAAGATATACGCTATCTGAGACTCTGTGTCGACATGCTCTGATAATATGCTTAAAACTCTCACCTTTTAAAATAAGAGTTTTGCAACCAGCACTCTCATTAAAAAAGAATCTCAAATCATCATCATCCATACGGTTATAAAGATACTCATAAAGATCTCAGCTCCTAAGATCTTCAGAGCATATACCCTATGACGCTCTAGCTCTCCATCCTCTTTAATCTTAATGCCTCTAAGGTGTTTATAGCGCATAATTTCCAAAACTACAAGAGCTATAAGTATTATAATCATCGCGATATTGGGTGCATCAAACTGTAGATGTTTTGCTGCCATCATAATTGAGCCTGTAAATCCAACTGCTATAAGTAGTATAGTCGAAAATGTCATAGCAATTCTTGCACGACGCACAAAATCTCTAGTGTTTGTGGCTAACTGCACAAGTGCGATATTAAAAGCTATTGAGCCAAATATTAGTAGCGTATTGATAAAGTGTATCTGTATAGATGCTGAGTACATAGGTTCCATAAACGAAACTTTACCATATTTTGTCTACAATACGAAATGCTTACAACAATAAAAGATGCTACAAGACTAATTGAGCAACACAAAATAGATAGAACCACACAGAGAGTAGCACTAAAAAATGTGCTTAAAAGAGTGCTTGCAGAAGATATATTTGCCTCTATAAATCTGCCGCCATCTGATAACTCTGCTATGGATGGGTATGCCATACCCATAAGCTCTACAGGAGATGTCCTCAACTCAACCGATACTATATATGCTGACGAACAAAGAGAGTTAACGCTAAAAAGTGGTGAGTGTATGCGTATTATGACTGGAGCAACAATACCTCAAAACTGCTACGCTATTGTGCCTATAGAAGATGTAAAAACTGATGGGCAAAAAGTTAAACTTATGCAAAATATTCGACCAGCTCAACATATAAGATCTTGTGCAGAAGATATCAAAACAGGTGATCTACTTCTAAAAGCGGATATTAGGCTAAACTCATACCACATAGCAGTATTGGCGTCACAAGGCATCGAGAGTGTGCTCTGTTTTAAACAGATTGAGGTTGCTATTATATCATCTGGAGATGAGCTTAAATCATATGGTAGTGATAAAGAGTCACATCAGATATATGATATAAACTCTCCTCTACTAGCAAATAGATGTCGTGAACTTAACTGCAAAGTTGTGGAAGTTCCTATATTTGAAGATAACTTACATCAGATGATAGAGTCTATAAAATCTCTTCTAAAGTTTGATCTTATCATAACTACAGGAGGGGCAAGTGTGGGAGATAAAGACTACACCAAAAAGGCTCTTGAATCCATAGGAGCTATGTCTATATTTGATGGCGTACAGGTGCGACCTGGCAAACCAACAGCACTATCGTACATCAACAATACACTTCTCCTCAATCTACCTGGAAATCCTCTAGCAGCAGCTCTGTGTTTTGAGCTTTTTGGTACTACAATAGTATCTAAACTTAGTGGGTGTCATAAATCTGGAGTGTTAAACTGCGTACTAAAAAAAGCGATTCATATCAAGTCTGGACGACCAGCTATCATACCAGGTTTTTACGATGGTAGATACTTTACAGCTGCGTCAAAATACTCTCCAGCCATGATATCTCCGCTCATAAACTCAAATAGTTTCTTATTAGCAGAGCACTCTCTTGAAGATAATCAGGCTATACAGATCTATCTTACACAGTACTAAAAACTAGATATAGGTAGCAGCCTAAAAGAAGGTCTGCTCTACTCCTCTTCAAACTCTATAACACACTCTTTAAACATACCAGTACCTACAGGTATGGTGCGTCCTATGATAACATTCTCTTTCATGTCTGATAGATCGTCTACTTTGGCTGATACAGCTGCTTCTGTTAAGACCTTGGTTGTATCTTGGAAAGATGCAGCTGAGATGATAGAGTCTGCACCAACTGATGCTCTTGTGATACCAACCAAGAATGGCTCTGCAATTGCAGGTTCGCCACCAAGTGATAGTATCTTATCATTCTCCTCTTTAAATCTCTTTCTAGATATGAGGTCGCCTTGGATAAACTTAGTATCGCCAGAGTCTACAATCTTAACTTGACGAATCATCTGCGTAAAGATTACCTCTATATGTTTATCTGCAATACTAACACCTTGACGACGATAGACCTGCTGAACCTCTGATACAAGGTAGTTATATAGAGCTTTTACTCCAAGAACTCTAAGTATCTCATGAGATGAGATTACACCATCAGAGAGTGCCTCGCCCGCATGGACAAACTCTCCAGTAGTTACAAGTGCATTTTGATTCTTATCTACAAAATACTCTTTCTCTAAACCATTTTCACTCTTGATAATAATACGCTGCTTACCACGAAGAGGCTTACCAAAACTAACAGTTCCGTCAAGCTCTGCTATAAGAGCTATATCAGCAGGTTTTCTAGCTTCAAATAGCTCTGATACACGCGGCAAACCACCAGTAATATCGCGCGATTTCTGAAGCGCTTTTGGAGTTTTTGCCAATATATCAGCTATGTTAACATCTGCTCCATCTTGAACATAAACAGCTGTTTTTGGCTCAACACTATAGCGGATGATATCACCACTCTTAGTAGCTAACACTATGGTTGGTTTAAACTCTGATGAGACATGTTCATTGATCATAAGAGTTGTCTTACCTGTTAACTCATCTAGCTGCTCTGAAGCTGTTGTGCCTGGTATGATATCTTCAAATGTAACTTTACCCTCTGTCTCAGATATGATAGGCGTAGAGTATGGATCCCACTCAGCAATCACAACTGACTCCTCTGTTACAGGACTTGCAACTAGGGTGCTCTTCTCTACCTCAACATCATCATCTACCTCAACTATAGAGCCTCTTGCTATGTAGTGTCTATTAGACTCACGATTGTCACTATCTACAATAACAGCAAATAGCCCTTTTTCACTAACCTCATAGCCACTTTTGATAGATTCATATCTCTCAAGATAGTCACCTTTTAGAAGGAAAAACTTAATCACACCAGCTTCACCAGCTTCAACTTTTTGTGTAATTGGCGCGCCATCTTCTACCATAAGTTCTGATGCATATGGTATACGATTTGGTATATTCCAGCCATCGCGGATAGTCTCTACAATTGACTCATCCTCTTTTACGCTATCACCACTCACATAAGGCATAAAGAATTTACCCTCTATCTTACCACTAACACCAGCTAACTCATTAGGTTTTGCAACCTCATTTTTGCGTAATATATATCGTGCTGTATCTTTTTTGCCAACTACTGCTATGTTGATCTCATCATGTATAGAGCTAACTTCAATAACACCATCAAACGGAGCCTTTATCTTAGGCTCTACAAGCAAGATACTGGCGTTTCGACGGTTAGCAACAATAGCTTTACCATCTTGAGACTTATAGCTTTTTATGTTGTTATAGCGGATAAAACCTTTCTTATCGGCTATAACTTGTCTCTCTTCGCGCGTACTAGACGCTGTACCACCCACATGGAAGGTTCTTAGCGTAAGCTGTGTTCCTGGCTCACCTATAGACTGTGCAGCCACTATACCAATAGCCTCACCTTTTCTAACAAGCATGCCTGTTCCAAGGTTTTTACCATAACACAACGAGCAGACACCACTTTGTGACTTACAGGTTGCTGGTGTACGAATATAGACTGATCTAATGCTAGCTTCGACTATTGTCTGTGCCTTGACCTCATCTATCAACTCACCCTCACCAAAGAGTATCTCGTTGGTAATCGGATCAATTGCATCTTCTGCTAAAACCCTACCATAGATACGATCTTCTAACGGCTCTATCATCTCATTACCGATTGTGATCTCTGTGATCTCTATGCCCTCGTGTGAGCCACAATCATCCTCTGTAATCTTAACATTTTGTGCAACATCAACAAGCTTTCGTGTTAGATAACCAGCATTTGCTGTCTTAAGGGCTGTATCCGCTAGACCTTTTCTAGCACCGTGAGTTGAGATGAAGTACTCTAGTACATTAAGACCCTCTTTAAAGTTTGAGATAATTGGTGTCTCAATAATAGAACCATCTGGCTTAGTCATAAGTCCACGCATACCTGCCAATTGGCGTATCTGAGCAGCAGAACCTCTAGCTCCTGAGTCTGCCATCATAAAGATTGAGTTAAATCCATCTTTATCATTTTGAATAATGTCCATCATTCCACTAGCAAGGTGGTTGTTGATATCTGTCCAGACATCTATAATCTTATTGTATCGCTCCTGCTCTGTAAGTAGACCAGCTTCATACTGCTTCTGGATCTCTTTTACTTTTAACTTAGAGGCTACTACCATCTCCTCTTTATCTTCAGGTACAATAACATCTGCTATAGATATAGAGACGCCCGATTCTGTTGCATGTTTAAATCCAAGATCTTTGATATTATCTAAAAACTTAGCTGTTACTGCTATGCCACCATATTTTTGGACATAATCTACCACTTCATTTATGGCTTTTTTCTTCATGACTCTATTCCATAGCTCTACAGGAACAAAATCTGGCAATATATCTTTAATCAGCATTCTACCCGCTGTAGTCTGAATCTTTCTACCATCCACTCTAGTTCTAATGCGTGCATGTATATCTAACACACCTTGAGCTAGTGCTATATTGATCTCATCTACACAAGAGTAGATCTTATTTGAACCCTTAACTCCATTTTTCTCTAAAGAGATATAGTAGATACCCAAAACCATATCTTGAGATGGTGTAGCAATTGCCTTACCAGATGCTGGCAACAAGACATTCATAGATGAGAGCATCAAGATTTTAGCCTCTGCAATAGCTTCTGTAGATAGTGGTATATGAACAGCCATCTGATCCCCATCAAAGTCTGCGTTAAATGCTGCACAGACAAGTGGGTGCAACTGGATAGCTTTGCCATCTATAAGCTTAGGGTGAAATGCTTGGATTGATAGCTTGTGCAGAGTTGGTGCACGGTTGAGTAGTATAGGGTAACCATCAACTATCTCAGACAAACACTCCCAGACCTGATTGGTCTGATCTTCTATCATGTTTTTTGCACTCTTTACATTGGTTGCATAACCTTTTGACTCTAACTTAGCGATAAGGTGAGGCTTAAATAGCTCTAGTGCCATCTTCTTAGGTAGTCCACACTCATCCATCTTCAAGCTTGGTCCAACAACAATAACACTTCTGCCTGAAAAGTCAACTCTCTTACCGAGTAGATTTTGACGAAATCGTCCCTGTTTACCCTTAATGATCTCTGAGAGTGACTTTAGCGGTCGCTTGTTTGCACCCTTGACTGCATTGGCTCTTCTACCGTTATCAAATAGCGCATCAACAGACTCTTGAAGCATTCTCTTCTCATTACGCACAATAATCTCTGGTGCCTCAAGCTCTATAAGTCTTCTTAGGCGCTGGTTTCTATTGATAACACGACGATAGAGATCATTTACATCAGATACTGCAAATTTTCCCCCATCAAGGCTAACCAATGGACGCAAATCTGGTGGTAGAACTGGTAAAGCAGAGAGCATCATCCAAGCTGGATTATTTCCAGAGTTTAAAAATGACTCTATAACTTTAAGTCTCTTAATAATTGTTTTTCGTTTAGCTTCAGATTTGGTGAGTTCCATATCACCTTTGAGCTGTGTGAATATCTCAACTAGATCGATATCATCTAGCAGCTCACGAACTATCTCACCACCCATATGGGCTCTAAAACCACTCTCTGAATAGCGCTGCATTAGTGTTCTATACTGCTCTTCATTTAGAACATCGTACTTCTTAACTGCAACACTCTGTTCAGCATCATAAAATGCCTCTCCACCACTCTTTACTATGTATGCCTCATAATAGAGCACTCTCTCTAGATCTTTCATCTTTACGCCAAATAGCGTACCAATTCTACTAGGTAAAGAGTTGACATACCATATGTGTGCTACTGGCGTAACAAGATCTATATGACCCATGCGTGTACGACGAACTTTTGATGTTATCACCTCAACACCACACTTCTCACACACCACACCTTTATAGCGCATCTTTTTATATTTGCCACATAGACACTCATAGTCTCTTACTGGTCCAAAGATCTTTGCACAAAATAGACCATCTCTCTCTGGCTTAAGAGTTCTGTAGTTAATGGTCTCTGGCTTCTTAACTTCACCATAACTCCAAGATAGCACCTTTTCAGGGCTTGCTAGGCGAAACTGCAGCTGTTTGATATCTTTTGGGCGATTATCCTCTTTTACATCAATCGGTACTAATTTGCTCATCATCTTCCACCTCATCAAAAATCTCTACATCAAGCGCTAGCGCCTGTAGCTCTTTTATTAAAACAAATAGTGTCTCTGGTATACCTGATTCTGGTATGCTCTCACCTTTTGTAATTGCTCTATATGCTGCTACTCTACCATCTACATCATCTGACTTAATAGTAAGCATCTCTTTAAGTACCGCAGAGGCTCCATACGCCTCTAGCGCCCAAACCTCCATCTCACCAAATCTCTGTCCACCAAATAGTGCCTTACCGCCAACTGGCTGCTGCGTTACAAGCGAATAAGGTCCAGTTGATCTAGCATGAACCTTCTCATCTACCAAGTGGTGCAACTTAATGATATACATATAGCCAACATTAACACGCTCTTTAATCTGCTCACCGGTCTTGCCATCATATAGTACTGTTTTACCATCACTATCAAGTTTTGCCAATCTAAATAGCTCAGCAAACTCATCTGGATCAACACCCTCAAATATAGGAGTTGCAAATCTAACACCATTAGTCCAGTCTCTAGCATATGAGATTATCTGCTCATCGCTCATAGACTCTAATGCGTTCTCTATCTTCATCATTCTAGCAGTATGTGCAATCTCTGTAAGCTTAGAGCGCAACTGACTTACAAAGTCTTGCTGATTTGCGTCAAAAACATCTTGAATCTGATCTGCTAGCTCACGACCAGCCATACCAAGATGCATCTCAAGTATCTGACCGATATTCATACGCGAAGGCACACCAAGTGGGTTTAGGCATATATCTACAGAGCGACCATCTGCCATATACGGCATATCAACCTCAGGTACTATAGTAGAAACTATACCTTTGTTACCGTGTCGTCCAGCCATCTTGTCACCAACTTTTAGCTTTCGCTTAGTGGCTATATAGACTTTGACAGTTTTGACAATTCCATTTGGTAAGATATCATCTTTTTCTAGAATATCTAACTTCTCTTCATGCTCATCTCTAAAGCGTTTTTTCTCTTTTTGGAAATGGTTCTTGATCTTATTGTAGCGACTCTGCATCTGTTGAGAGTATGACTTAACTATGTTATTCATAGCAAATCTATTGACCTTTTCAAGATCACCTGCATCTACAAGATCACCTTCGCTATACTCAACACCATTGATTGTTGCAGCTGCCTCTAGAGGTGTGGTCGATAGAAGTGTCACTACGCGTAACATCTCATCTTTATCGATCATCAAGAGTCTATCGTAGTGCTCACGCTCTAACTCATCTCTAGTCTCTTTCTCAATCTCTAAAGTTCGCTTATCTTTCTCGTAACCTTTTTTAGTAAAGACCTTAACATCTACTACAACACCCTCCATGCTAGATGGGCAATATAGTGACTTATTTACAACATGAGCTGCTTTTTCACCAAAGATAGCACGCAAAAGTCTCTCTTCTGGCGTAGGCTTAACTTCACCTTTTGGTGAGACCTTACCAACAAGAATCATACCGCCTTCAACATATGTTCCTACCTTAACTACACCGCTCTCATCAAGATGTGTTAGATCATCTGTACGAACATTTGGTATATCTTTTGTGATCTCTTCTACACCATGCTTTAGCTCTCTAGCTTCACAATCTTTCTCATAAACATGCACAGATGTATAGGCATCTTCACGAATAAGCCTCTCAGAGATAACGATAGCATCCTCAAAGTTAAACCCATTCCAAGGTAAAAATGCAACCATAGCATTTTGCCCAAGAGCCAACTCACCTTGATCCATGTTTGGACCATCTGCTATAACCTGACCAGCCGCAACCATCTCGCCAACCTTAACTATAGGCTTTTGAGAAAATGTTGTATTCTGGTTAGTCCTAAGATTTTTCTGTAGAGGGTAGTAGTCTATTAGAGCACCCTCTTCATCTTTGCTTAAAACATAAATATGTCTCGCATCAATCTTCTCAACTATACCACTCTTTTTAGCCTTAACACTCTCCCAAGCATCTCTAGCAACCAACTTCTCAACACCAGTTCCAACCATAGGAGCTGTTGGCTTTAGAAGTGGAACAGCTTGTCGCTGCATGTTTGAGCCCATAAGTGCACGGTTTGCATCATCATGCTCTAAAAATGGTATGAGTGAAGCAGCAACACCAACAACCATGTGGGATGAGAGGTCCATATACTCAACACTCGAAGGCTTACCCAACATGATCTCGCCATCTTTTCGCATCTCTATAAGATCTTCTATAAAGTTTCCGCGCTCATCTATCTTGTTTGAAGCAGCAGCGATCGCTTTACCTTCCTCTTGTGTAGCAGTTAGGTAGACAACATTCTCCTCACCCTTCTGCACCACTCCATCTACAACTCTATTGTAAGGGGCCTCTATGAAGCCATGCTCATTTACTCTTGAATAAGTTGCCAAAGTGTTGATAAGACCGATATTTTGACCCTCTGGTGTCTCAATTGGACATATTCTTCCATAGTGTGTTGGGTGAACATCACGCACCTCAAAACCAGCTCTCTCTTTAACAAGACCACCCTCACCAAGTGCAGATAGTCGTCGCTTATGAGTCACCTCTGATAGAGGATTTGTCTGATCCATAAATTGGCTCAACTGTCCGCTTGAGAAGAACTCCATGATGGTACTTGTGATCATCTTTGAGTTTATAAGATCGTGTGGCATAAGCTCAACGATTGGCCCACTCATTGTAGAGAGCTTATCTTTGATGGTTTTTTGCATCTTAATAAGTCCATTATGGAGCTCATTACCAAGAAGCTCACCAATTGAGCGAATACGGCGATTACCGAGGTGATCACGATCATCTATGTGACCATGTCCGTTTTTAACTTTGATAACATATTTTACTGTATTGATGATATCTTCATTGGTAAGAACTGTGATATATGGTGGTATATCTTGCCCTAGCTTATGATTCATCTTCATTCTACCAACACGCGTTAAGTCATACTTCTCAGGGTCAAAAAATAGCTCATTAACAAACTTCTTAGCCGCCTCTTTTGTGACTGGTTCACCTGGTCTCATGACCTTGTAGATACGGATAACTGCTAGATCATTCTCATCTTCTATCTCTTCAGTCTGCTTTAGAAGTTTCAAAGAGTCTGCATCTGCCAAGAACGCATTGATGATAGAGCCATCAACACCATCAGCTAGATCATTTGCAATCACTAATGACTCTATGCCTGATTCTGCTATTTTCTTAAGTTTTAGCTCATCAAGCGCGGTCATTGTATCAAAAAGAACCTCTCCTGTTTCAGGATTAATGAGAGGCTCAGCTAGATATCTCTCCACTAGTGAATCTAGCGGATATAGAACTTCGTCTAGACCAGACTCTGCTAACTTTTGTGCTTTCTTAACGCTCAATCTTTTTCCAGCAGCCACAAGTACATTGCCGTCTATATCAGATAGCTCAAATGGCATGCGACCCTTAAAGCTATCTGGAGTAAACTTCATCACAAATCTATTCTCTTTGATTGAGATAGTTTGAAGTGGGTAAAATAGCTTCAATATATCTAGCTTGCTATACCCAAGTGCACGAAACATGATAGTAACTGGCACCTTTCGTCGCTTATTGATTCTCATATAGAGTATATCTTTTGGATCATACTCAAAATAGAGCCATGAGCCTCGATCTGGTATAATTTGACCTGTATAGATAAGCTTATTGCCAGCTGTTTTTGCCTGCTCTTCTTTAAAAATAACACCAGGGGAGCGGTGTAGTTGATTTACCACAACACGCTCAACACCATTTATAACAAATGATGTTCTATCGGTCATAAGAGGTATATCACGGATAAAAATCATCTGATCTTTTATCTCTTTTACACCTAGCTTCTCTTTAGTATTTTCATCACGATCCCAAAGTACTAGACGCGTCTTCATGCGAAGTGATACGGAGTATGTCAACCCTCTCTCCATACATTCTCTAACTGTATATTTTGGATGAGTAATCTCTGATCCACTGTACTCTAGCGTGAGTCTATTTTGAACATCATGTATGGGAAATACTGAGTTAAATACCCTCTCTAATCCACTAGTTGAGCGATCTTTTTTATCTGCCATTAAAAAGCTATTAAATGAGCTCTGTTGTAGTTGAAGAAGATTTGGTACTTCTATCTGCTGAGGGGTTTTGGCAAAATCTACACGGAGTCTATTTCCTGAATATAGTGTGTTTAACATATAGGCTACCTCTATGAAGTTGTATTACTGAAAAATCAGTAAGTGCTGGCTAACTAATAGACTAAAACATCTAGTCTATAGTGACAAATGGGCACTTTTATCTGCTGTTTGCAACAGAAGATAAAAGTGTCAAAAACGCATATACAGAGCCAAGCTCTATATATACAGACAGTGATCTACTTGATCTCTGCGGTTGCACCAGCCTCTTCAAGCTGCTTTTTAGTCTCTTCAGCAGTATCTTTATCTACACCCTCTTTAATAGTTGTAGGTACGCCTTCAACTGCCTCTTTTGCCTCTTTAAGACCAAGACCAGTGATAGCGCGAACAGCTTTAATAGCATTGATTTTCTTCTCACCAGCGCTTGTTAAGATTACATCAAACTCAGTTTTCTCTTCAGCAGCCTCAGCGGCTCCACCAGCTACACCAGCTACCGCTACAGGTTGAGCAGATACTCCAAATTTCTCTTCAAACTCTTTTACAAGCTCTGAAAGCTCAAGAACTGAAAGGCCTGAAATATACTCTAATACATCTTCTTTTGTTACAGCCATAATTTTCTCCTATAAATTTAAATTTTTTAAGCCTCTTCTTCGCGCTTTTTTCTTAGCGCATCAAGACCGATTGTAAAGTTTGTAAGTGGTGCCATCCAAGTAGCAGCCAACATACCAAGCAACTCATCTCTACCAGGCAACTTAGCAAATGCTTCGATTTTTGCGCTATCTGCACTCTCTTTATCAAGATATCCAGCTCTAATACTAAGCTTATCATTCTGCTTAGCAAAATCTACTGCTACTTTAGATGCAGATATAACATCATCAGACCAGATAAAGATATTCATATCTTTAAGATCTACACCGCTCATATTGGCACGATTTAGTGCTATAGTTGCTAGTGAATTCTTAACAACTTGAACTTTTGTATCACTTGAGCGTGCCATATCGCGTAACTCTTCAAGATCAGATACACCAAGACCTTTATAGTCACAAATAATAACTGCCGATACAGAGTCAAACTCGCTAGATAGAGTATCGATAATCTCTGCTTTTTTTGCTTTTGTCATATTTTCTCCTTTCCAGACAACAACTTCAAGCAGGGCGGGAAAGTCCGTTTAAGCATCTGCCCCTAACTATCTTTAGTCCAAAGATTTAGATCTTCTGTGTTGAAAACCTTTGATTAGAGCTCAAAAAAACACTAATCAAAAGCTTTAGCCATAGAGCCATAAAAGCTCTATAGATCTACTCTATTTGATATCTGAGAGTTCACTCAAATCAAATTTTAATGCTGGACTCATAGTGAGTGATAGTGCAGCATTTTTGATATATCTACCTTTGGCAGATGATGGCTTTTGTTTATTTATAGCCACTATAAATGTTGTAATATTATCTTTAATCTGATCAGAAGAGAAGCTAGCCTTCCCGATACCAGCATGAATATTGCCTTTTTTATCAACTCTAAAAGCTACTTGACCACCTTTAACATTTTTAACAGCAGTTGCTATATCTGCTGTTACTGTACCAGTTTTTGGATTTGGCATTAACCCTTTTGGTCCTAGTATGCGCCCAACTTTACCAACAACACCCATACAATCAGGTGCAGCAACTACAACATCAAATGCGAAGTTGCCCTCTTTGATCATCTCTACTATCTCATCAGTTCCTACAATGTCTGCTCCAGCCTCTTTTGCTTCATCTGCTTTAGCACCCTTTGCAAAAACTGCCACTCTTACACTCTTACCTGTGCCGTGAGGAAGAACTACTGCACCTCGTACCATCTGATCTGCATGTCGTGGGTCTACATTGAGGTTCATAGCTATCTCAATAGTCTCATCAAATTTTGCCGACTTTAGCTCTTTGATAACAGTTGATGCCTCTTCTACGGAGTAGCTCTTACTGCTATCTATCTTCTCTATAAGTGAATTGTATCTTTTACTTGCCATTTTGATTCTCCAAAAAGTTAATCTGCCGCACTATTTTGTATCTCTGCGGTCGAAGATATACTAAAATTATTGACTCTAGTCTACTATCTCGATACCCATAGATCTTGCAGAGCCAGCTATGATTTTTGATGCCTGCTCAACCTCTTTTGTATTTAGATCAGCGATTTTCATCTGCACAATCTCCTCTAGTTGACTCTTTGTAATCTTGCCTACTTTGTTTAAAAGAGGGTTATCTGTCCCTTTTTTTAGACCAGCTGCTTTTAGTAGTAACTGTGATGCTGGTGGCTGCTTTGTAACAAATGAGAAACTTCTATCTGCATAAACAGTGATAACAACTGGTACTTTAAAGCCCATCTTATCTTTTGTCTTCTCGTTAAATGCCTTACAGAACTCCATGATATTAACACCACGCTGCCCTAGAGCAGGACCTACTGGAGGAGCAGGGTTTGCTTTGCCAGCTTCAATCTGAAGCTTAATATAATCCATGACTTTTTTTGCCATTATAATTCCTTTCTTTGGTTGGGTTTAAATAATTTTCTCTACCTGAGTATAGGTAATATCAACAGGTGTACTTCTGCCAAATATAGAGACATTTAACTTTAGTGTTCCATGCTCAAAATCATACTCATCTACAGTGCCTGTAAAGTTTGCAAATGGTCCATCAATAATACGCACCATCTCACCCTTCTCAAAATAGACTTTTGGTTTAGGAGCTGCACGATTTTCAACGCGATCTAGTATATTTTTAATGTCCGCATCACTCAATGGAGTTGGATAGTTAGACTCCCCAATAAAACCAGAAACTTTAGAGATAGCTGTGATCATATGCTGAAGTTCAGTAGTAAGGTCTATGTAGATAAAGACATACCCAGAGTACAAAGAGCGCTCTGTGATCTTCTTCTTCCCATCTTTTACCTCCATTACATCTTCAGTTGGAACCACAACCTCTTTTATCGCATCTTGCAAAGAGTGCTCTTCAATCTGATTTTCTATAACTTTTTTTACACTTCTCTCACTACCAGCATATGTCTGTATAGAGTACCATTGATGTGCCATTGTAGCTCCTTAACCTAAGATCGCTGATAGCGATGAAGACATGATAAGATCAACAAGTGCCAAAAAGAGAGTCACAAAAGTTACAACTATAAATACAGAGAAAAATGCCTGTTTTACCTGTTGCTTTGTTGGAAAAATTACCTTAGACAACTCTAAGCGAGCATTTTTGATATATGTTGTAACGGTTGCTTTCATCTCTTTATCCTTATAGCATTTACGATACATAGAGCCCAGTAGCTACATGTATCAAAAATGGTTAGTGGCAGGCGAGGAGGGACTCGAACCCCCAACCATCGGATTTGGAATCCGGCGCTCTACCATTGGAGCTACTCGCCTATTGCTACTCTAAAACAAAAAGAGGTTAAACTATTAAAGTTTTGCCTCTTTATGGTTTGTGTGTTCACGACACCATCTGCAGTATTTGCGTACTTCAAACTTTGATGTGTGAGTCTTTTTATTTTTAGTTGTGTGGTAGTTGCGTCTTGCGCACTTTTCACATGCTAAATGTATATTTTCTCTCATTTTATATCCTGTGATACTATTTTAAGAGGCAGAGTCTGCCTCTTGTCTATATTGAACTTTTATGCAAGAATCTTAGAGACAACACCTGCACCAACTGTTCTACCACCCTCACGGATTGCAAAACGCGTACCCTCTTCCATAGCAATTGGGTTGATTAGCTCTGCTGTGATCGCAACATTGTCTCCTGGCATAACCATCTCAGTACCTTCAGGTAGAGTGATAGCACCAGTAACATCTGTTGTACGGACATAAAACTGTGGACGATAACCATCAAAGAATGGAGTGTGACGACCACCCTCCTCTTTTGAGAGTATATAGACCTCTGCTTCAAACTTAGTATGAGGAGTGATTGAGCCTGGCTTACATAGAACCTGTCCACGCTCAACATCATCTTTACCTACACCACGAAGAAGAACGCCACAGTTATCGCCTGCAACACCACAATCCATCTCTTTTCTAAACATCTCAACACCAGTTACTGTTGTTGTCTGAGTATCTTTGATACCTACTATCTCGATAGACTCACCGATACAGACTTGACCACGCTCAACACGACCTGTCACAACTGTACCACGACCAGAGATTGAGAAAACATCCTCAACTGGCATCAAGAACTCTTTATCAGTTTCACGAACTGGCTCAGGGATATATGCATCAACATTAGCCATAAGTGTAACGATCTTTTCTGACCACTCACCAAGTGTACCGCTTTTTGCCTCTTCTAGTGCTTTTAGAGCTGAACCTGCACAGATTGGAGTATCATCTCCTGGGAACTCATACTGATCTAGTAGCTCACGGATCTCCATCTCTACTAGCTCAAGTAGCTCCTCATCATCAACCATATCTGACTTGTTCATAAAAACAACGATATATGGAACACCAACTTGGCGTGAAAGAAGAATGTGCTCACGCGTCTGTGGCATAGGACCATCTGCTGCACTAACAACAAGAATAGCACCATCCATCTGTGCCGCACCTGTGATCATGTTCTTAACATAGTCGGCGTGACCAGGACAGTCAACATGTGCATAGTGACGATTTTCAGTCTCATACTCAACATGTGAAGTAGCGATTGTAATACCACGCTCTCTCTCTTCAGGAGCATTATCAATCTGATCATAATCCATAAGCTCTGCGCCACCCTTAGTAGCTAAAACTGCAGTGATTGCTGCTGTTAGTGTTGTTTTACCATGATCGACATGACCAATTGTACCGATGTTAACATGTGGTTTGTTACGCTCAAACTTCTCTTTTGCCATAGTGTCCTCCGACTTATAATGTTATTGGAAACGCGATAGTACCAGAATTATCCTTCAAAACAGCTTTAAAGGTGCATTCAGTATTGTACATTTTTTATCTTATCAAATTAGTGGAGCCCAGTAGCAGAATTGAACTGCCGACCTCTTCCTTACCAAGGAAGTGCTCTACCTCTGAGCTAACTGGGCAAAACATATCAGATATAATAAAAAATGTACAATATTAGTGAAGCTAAAGCTATAACGATGCTCTTATGAAAGTAGTAAAAAAATCTATTATTATACTACAGCTCCCAGTGGAGCGGGAAACGAGACTCGAACTCGCGACCCTCAGCTTGGAAGGCTGACGCTCTAGCCAACTGAGCTATTCCCGCAAATGGTGGTGAGAGAAGGATTCGAACCTTCGAAGGTAAAAACCAGCAGATTTACAGTCTGCCCTCGTTGGCCACTTGAGTATCTCACCTAGGCCTATCATAATCTGGTCTAACACTGTCTCTAAATTCAAATTCAAATGGTGCCGACACGAGGATTTGAACCCCGGGCCTGCTGATTACAAATCAGCTGCTCTAGCCAACTGAGCTATGTCGGCATTTGAAATTGAGCCAGAATTATAGTGACAATTGTCAACTTTGTCAAGCTGTTTTGGCAGTTTTGTGGCTCTTCAGTACCATTTAATCACTTTTGGCTCATAATATGGTTATGAAACTTCTAGTGGCTATATTATTAATATCTACCCTGCAAGCAAAGAGTTATAGTGAGCCATTTGTAAACTTAAGTAAACCTCTATTTGAATTTGCTGCGCAAGACCAGACCTATCTTGCCGATCCAGATCTACCAAGACTACTTAAGAAGTACAAAACAGAAGCAGAAGCTGCCAAACAGATCTCTAAAGGTGAACTTAACGAGAAAGAGAGAGCAGAGTATCTTAAAAAGTTAAGAGCTCTACAGAAGAGTCACAATCGCATACTTGCTCTTTTAAAAAGCAAGATCTTAGACTCTATAGATCAAAATAGCTACCAAAAGTTTGAAGAGTTACTACAAAGAGAGCCCAAAGAGCTACTCAAAAATCGCAGTTTTAAAGCTAAAGTGTTATCTTTTTATAGAAAAAATCAGAAAAAAATCAACATACCATATCTACATAAATCTTTTAAAAAAGTTAAAAAAAGTACTTCAAAAACTACTAGAGCTTCTGCTCAAAATAGAGTCGATACCGATAGTAGTGGCGATGGGTCTTCGTATCGTGAATGGATGAGAGCTATGGATAGAAGTAAAAATATATCAACAACACCGTACCGCTATGTCTCTAAGGGTGGCTCTGGGTCTGCAACCAACAAAAACTCTAACTCTCAACAACGCTACAGTAAGAAAAAGGTTATCGTCCTTACAACAAAAACTTGTGGGGCTTGCTATATGGCAAAAGATGCTCTACGCAAAAAGAAGATACCATTTGTAGAGTATGATGTTGACTCATCGCCAGATGGCAAAAGACTATTTAAAAAACATAAAGGGTATGCTGTACCACTGATCATAGTTGGTGATAAATCAATGGCTGGTTATGAAGAGGGTGCATTTATGCGACTCTACAACTAAGTGTAGAGCTTAAAACTAGTTTATACCAGCTCTATAAATGCCATAGGTGCGGCATCGCCACGACGCGTTCTTGTTCTTGTTATGCGTGTATATCCACCATTGCGGTCTTCATATTTTGGTGCTATCTCATTGAGTAGTTTTTTTACACTCTCTTTACACTGAAGAGTTGCAAATACTGCTCTGTGTGCATTTGAATCACCTCTGCGAGCAGTTGTAATAAGCTTCTCTACAAATGAGCGTAACTCTTTTGCTTTAGGGACTGTTGTCTCTATCTTCTCTCTCTCTATTAGTGCAATGCTCATGTTTTTTAACAGCGCAGCGCGATGTGCGCTTGTGCGGTTGAGCTTGCGATATCCATGACGATGTCTCATAATCGTAACTCCTTAAGATTCTATCTGTTTTTTTACTGCAGCAACTGTCTCATCTGCAAGTACCTGACCAACACTAAAGCCGGCCTCTTCTAGCTTTTCTACTATCTCATCAAAAGATTTTTTGCCAAGATTTTTAACATTTTTGAGATCATTTTTGCTCATAAAAACGATCTGCGCAATATACTTAATCTCTGCTCTATCAAGACAGTTATAACTTCTAGCGCTCAACCCAAGATCATCAATGGTAGCTATAAGAGATTTAACCTCTTCGCTATCTGCTGTTCTCTCGATTGCTACTGGTGTCTGTATGCTAATCTCACTACTGAAAACAGCCATCTGAGCATGCATTACACTTAGTGCATTCTTAAAAGCATCCACTGGTGAGATCTGCCCGTCTGTTACAATATTTAAGATGAGTTTTTCAAAGTTTGGGCTATCTTCAACAAGAACATTCTCTATCTGATAAGTTGCTCTTCTGACAGGCGTGAAAAATGCATCTAAAGTAATATAGTCTTCATCAATATCATCACGAATATCTTCACTAGGAACATACCCTATGCCTTGATAGATCTTGAGTGAAAACTTCAGTGTAGCATCTTCATTTAGAGTGGCTAAGAATGCATCTGGAGTTACCACATCAACCTCATCACTCTGAAGGTCACTACCTCTAACTTCACAAGGACCAGTAAAGCTGTACTCAACTTCTGCATACTTGGCCTCATCTTTGAGTCTAAAGCGGATACTCTTTAGATTAATGATGAAGTCTGAGATATCCTCAAGCATACCACGAACTGAATCGAACTCATGTTTTGCGCCCTCTATCTTAATAGCAACAGGAGCGTATCCAACAGAGCTACTTAAGAGAAAACGGCGCAGTGGATGTGCCAAAGAGACTGAAAAACCAGTCTCAAATGGGAAAGCTATGATATTAGCCTCATTATCACTGATCTGCTCTACAACAAACTCTTCTGGTAGATAGGGAGTTGTTTTGATCTTTTTCATCTGCTTTCCTTTTTAATGTCTATTTTGAGTAAAGCTCAACGATGAATCGCTCTTCAACAGGAATAACAATCTCTTCTCTTGATGGAAGCCTAGTAAATATACCATACTTCTTATCTGCATCAACATCAACCCATTCAGCAAGACCAGTCTGATTAACAAGCTCAACTGCACGAACTATCTGTGTATTGCTCTTGCTCTTCTCGCGAATCTCTATCTTTTGACCAGGTTTAACACGATATGATGGTATGTCTACCCTCTTGCCATCTACCAATATATGTCCATGGTTTGTTAACTGGCGTGCAAAACGGCGTGTTGATGCAAACCCCATACGATAGACAACATTATCTAGTCTCTGCTCAAGTAGTGTTACTAGGTTTGTACCTGTATTTCCAGATAGTCTCTTCGCCTCTGTAAACAGAGATCTCATCTGTTTTTCAGATACACCGTATATAAACTTCAGCTTCTGCTTCTCATTTAACTGAGTACCATATTCTGATACTTTTTTGCGTCTTTGACCATGTTGACCTGGCGCATAAGGGCGTTTCTCTAGTGCTGATTTGCCAGCTAGACGACGCTCACCTTTTAAGTTAAGGCTTACGCCAAATCTTCTCTCAATTTTCTCTACTGGACCTCTATATCTTGCCATCTATGACCCCCTATACTCTACGACGCTTAGGCGCACGACAACCATTGTGTGGCAACGGCGTAACATCTTTCATAAATGTAACGCGAATGCCTTCAATCGCACCTATAGCTTTTACTGCTGTCTCACGACCAGAACCTGGACCTTGTACTTTTATGCCAAGCTCTTTTATGCCATGAACCATAGCTTTCTCAACCGCTGCTTCTACTGCTTGTTGTGCTGCAAATGGAGTAGACTTCTTAGAGCCTTTAAACCCTAAACTTCCAGATGAACTCCAAGCTATCATGTTGCCCATCTCATCAGTGATGGTTACAAGCGTGTTGTTAAATGATGCTGAGATATGTACTATACCTCTAGCAATATTTTTTTTGACTACTTTTTTGCGTGTTACTTTTCTCTTTGCCATAACCTAATCCTTATGCTGCGCCGACAGTTTTGCGTCGACCCTTACGAGTTCTTGCATTTGTCTTAGTTTTTTGACCACGACATGGAAGACCACGACGATGACGAATACCACGATATGAGCCCAAGTCCATAAGAGACTTGATATCCATAGCAACTTTTTTACGCAGATCACCCTCAACCATATGATCTTGTCGAATCTGCTTTGTTAGCGCTGCTACATCATCTTCTGTTAGCTCAAACACTCTCTTATTGATATCTATGCCAGTAGCATCTAAAATCTTGCGTGAAGAGTGAAGACCAATGCCATATATATATGTTAGTCCGTACTCAATGCGTTTTTTCTTTGGTAAATCTACACCTGATATACGCGCCATGTCTATCCTTGTCTCTGTTTGTGTTTTGCGGTTTTGCAGATCACTCTTACAATACCTTTTCGTTTGACAACTTTACAGTCATCACACATCTTCTTAACTGAAGATCTTACTTTCATAATAAGCTCCAAAATACGATATATCACTTATGACCGCCTTAGGCAAATAGTGCCAATACTTATATCTATTCTTACTGTAAAACAGACACAAATACTCAACGCAGTGTGTTCAATGCGGGCAAAGTGGAGGCGAATTATAATCAAAAGTTGCTAAAAGTATTATTAAGCTATACTATTGTTATGAAAACTTACAAAAAAGTGTGTGGTATTGATGAGGCAGGACGAGGTCCTCTTGCGGGCTCTTTAGTTGTTGCTGGCGTTGTGCTAGAAGAGAGTATAAGCGGGCTCTGCGACTCTAAGCAGCTATCACCAAAAAGACGAGAGCTACTCTATGAGCAGATAGTTGCCACAAGTAGCTACCATATTGTACGCTTTGGCTCCAGAGATATAGATAGACTTGGCTTATCACACTGTCTCTTAAGTGCGTTAGAGGAGATAAAAAACACTCTAAAGGAGCATAGATATATCTTTGATGGCAATAGTGCATTTGGAGCAAGCGGCATAGAGACCGTAGTTAAAGCTGATACCAAAATAGACGCCGTAAGTGCTGCTAGCATTTTAGCAAAAGTAACCAGAGATCGTGAAATGGTAGAGTACTCAAAACTCTATCCAGAGTATGGTTTT
>JAMONY010000047.1 GCA_027066325.1 Helicobacteraceae bacterium
TTACATTTCCATCAGGTGCGGTTGTCCAAGTACCCTCGCCAGGAACTACTAAAGTATCATTGTAGCCATTGCCACTGCTATCAGTTGCAGTTGGATCTGTAAATGAGATAGTACTTACATTTAGATCACCCTCTGGGTCTGTATCATTTGCTGATACTGGTATGGTTGCTGGAGTAGATGCTACACCTACTAGATTATCATCTGTTGCAACTGGGTTGCTTTGAGGATAGTCTATGCGTACTGTTGCTGGGTCAGATGTTAAGCCTGAGTTATCATCTACTATGTAGGTGATTGGTGTAGGATCACCTGTGAATGTTGGTAGTGGTGTAAATGTGATACTACCATTGTTCTCTACACTCCAAGTACCCTCATTAGGAACAACTAGTGTTGTTACAGGTAGAGCTGGATTGTTAGGGTCTGTAATAAGTACAGTTGCTGGGTCTGTATCGTTTGAGTCATTACCCAACACATCTATAGTTACTGGATTACCAGTTGTACCAGTTGCGTTGTCATCTACTGCTACTGGTGGGTATGTTAGTGTAATAGTAGCTATATTAGATACTAGATCTGTGCCATCAGTTATGTTGTAATCAACTGATGAAGGATCATCTATAAATGTTGGTAGTGGTGTAAATGTTACATTTCCATCAGGTGCGGTTGTCCAAGTACCCTCGCCAGGAACTACTAAAGTATCATTGTAGCCATTGCCACTGCTATCAGTTGCAGTTGGATCTGTAAATGAGATAGTACTTACATTTAGATCGCCATTAAGATCTGTATCGTTTGCTGATACTGGCACTACAGTTGGTGTAGATGTTATACCCGTCACATTATCATCTATTGCTACTGGAGGGTGGTTTACAAAGATAGTAGCATTATTGTCTATCTTGGCGCATACGATAGCAGAGTGTGTAATAAGCAAATTGTAAACATTGTCATCTAGACCTGTTACATCGCTTATAGCTAGAGTGTCTGTATTTACTCCACTATATACACCCCCATCTAGCAGGTCAAGAAAAGTAACTCCTCCATCTGTGCTTACTTGCCACTGATACAGAAGGTCTCCAGATGTGTCTACTGCTGGTGGCATAGTATAATCTGGCACTCCAGGTACGGTGTAAGTTGTTGTACTCTGAGCTGTTGCAGAGGTGATGCTCAATGTTGTTGCACTACCTACAGTTACATTTTGATCTACTAATGCTGTAGCGTTAACATCTACTTGAGTAGCTGTTACCACATTGGTATTTGTTGCTGGGACATTTGTGTATGCGTCTGCTGAGCCATTAATTCCCGCTGCTATAACCAAGCCATTAACATTAACATCTACAGATTCAACAACTCCTCCGTAAGTGCCATCTGAATTAGAGTCTGTACCAGAGGCACCATAGGCCTCATCTGCATCTGGACAACCATCATTATCTGAATCTGTATCAAAACTGTCGATAATACCATCTTGATCTGTATCTGGGCAACCTAAGATCACCTGTTGATCATCCACAAATACTGCAGGAGAGAGAACATATCCTGTAATACCGCCTCTTTTTAAAACATTAAACTCTACCGAATCTACAAAACCCAACTCCGTTGTTACCCATAGGTTTTGATCAGGTGGGCTTCCAAATGTATTTGTACTAAAATTAACATAAGTCCCCGCATCACCAAAAAATGAGCTTGAAGTCTCGGTTAAAGATATGTTTGATAGAGGTGAAACAGAGGTGCGGTAAGCATAGATATCCGACTTGAGTAGCTCAACACCTTCACCAGGTGCTGTATTGTCGATATCTTTAAATGTAAAACCTGCCTCAATTGTCATTGGTGTAGTTGTACCTGTCTCAAAAAATTCTGCCAAAAACTTAACAGCAGAGCCGCTACCTGGGTTATTTAAAAAGATTGGAAAATAGTATCCACCACTCACCACTCCACTGATATTAACATTTGGAGCAGGACTCTCAATCTGTGCTACAGTCAACTTGACATCAAATGCTTGCCCCTCATAAATACCTACATTGGTATATAGTGCTGTATCATTAAGACCATTTGGTTGTCCGCTATCTGTAAATGTAAGTGATGCTTGAGAGAGAGCAAAAAGTGTTGGCTTCACATAATTAAGTCCGGTTTTTCCGCCTCTACAACCCTCTTCTGTATCTAAAATACCATCATTATCATCATCTAAATCTATCACATCTGGCACACCATCTCCATCGTTGTCTGGTGCTGCCACATCGATAGTAGCTGTTGCAGTATCACAGATTGCTTGACTTGGTGCATTAAGACAGATCTGATAGACGATATCGTGATTGCCAGGTGCCAAACCTGCTGGTACTGTTATGATACCTGCTGAGTCTATGCTCATGCCTGCTGGTACTACTCCACCATCAAAGCTCTGTATGCTTATGTTGTCATTGATGTTTGCATCTGTTGCCGCTGAGCCATCTGAATCATCTGTACCATTTGCATTATCTGCAAAAACAGTTGTAGTAGTACCACCGTTTGAGTCGATAGGCGTAGCTGTTAGATTGTCATCTACTGCGGTTATAGTAGGTACTAAACAGTATTTGATAGGTCCTAAAGTAACACCATTTGATCTATTTCTATTTGGTGCTGTCTTTGAAGATGCTATATTGTCTATCTCAATTCTCTTGAAGATTATCTTTCTAAAACCTGCACCATTCTCTATAGTTAGAGTGCCTCCGTCATTGCCAGCTGCTGTGTACGAAATACCGCCTCTTACCTCACGCGTTGAAGCATCAAGTAGCACATCTCCAGATGCTGTAAATGCAAAGATAGTTGAAGAGCTAATGTCTGTTCCCAAGCCATCTTCAACTCTAACAATTTTAATCCTCTCATCTCCATCTATGTTAAAGTTTAGAGCCGCAAACGATAACTGCGTCTGAATAACATCACCTGAGAAAGTCATCTCATATGTCTCTTCATCTAGACCCTGATTTGCCCATTTTGCAGGATACAGATCATCAGATCCTAACCAGATTCCACTAACGGGTGCCCAAGCAGTAGGTGCTCCATTAAGAGGTGCTGAGCTACCTCCAACAGAGTCTAAGCCTGCTGTTTTTGCAAAGATCATATCCATCCCTACTACACCTGCTGCACTAATAAAGGTTTTGCTAAGCTGTCCATTATAAGTTCCGCCATCATAAAGCTCTGCTATAGTCATCTCATTCTCTGTACAAGCAGTTGGCACACCTATAACCAATGGTATATCTGTTACTACCTTGATAGTAGCTGTTGCAGTATCACAGATTGCTTGACTTGGTGCATTAAGACAGATCTGATAGACGATATCGTGATTGCCAGGTGCCAAACCTGCTGGTACTGTTATGATACCTGCTGAGTCTATGCTCATGCCTGCTGGTACTACTCCACCATCAAAGCTCTGTATGCTTATGTTGTCATTGATGTTTGCATCTGTTGCCGCTGAGCCATCTGAATCATCTGTACCATTTGCATTATCTGCAAAAACAGTTGTAGTAGTACCACCGTTTGAGTCGATAGGCGTAGCTGTTAGATTGTCATCTACTGCGGTTATAGTCTGCGCATTCATAGTCATGCCTATAAGCATAACATCCGCACCACCATTAATGATAACACCGTTACTTCCGCTAACTCTTAGGTAGACTTTAAACTTAATGTTTGATAAATTAGATCCTGTCACTAAGACACTACCACTACCAGCTCTTGAAGTCTCAGCACCACCATGACTATTGCCATTGGAGTTGATAATACGATTGCCACCTACTACACCAAGTCTACTATTGCTAGATAGTCCAGTTAGTGTAATATTTGGTGTAATAAGCTCAAACTCCAAAGAGAAGTTAGAGTTAAAAAAGCCAACATTTCTATTGCCTCCTGTATTGATCAAATGAAATACTGGGTCAGTTACTGGTTCTGAAAAAATAAACTCAATGTCTCCAACATAGTGTGTGCCATTGTTTGATGCTCCACCACTACGCAGACCATTTGTTCTTACTTCAAACTCTGTCAAATAGTTGCTATTTCTACTAATCCCAGTCCCTACTGCTACAGTTGGGCTAGATGTATAAAAGCTATTGTTGGTATTGCCAAAAGTAGCGTCCATTCTCTGAAAGAGCCTAGATCCTCCGCCAAATATGGAGCCAAATGCCATAACATCTGTGCCTCCACCAAACTGAATGTTAGACATTCTAATGGTCTGTGTGATTGGTGGTGATGTTAAAGTCTGAGTATTTCCAAATGGATTATCAGAGTTTATTGCATATGTCACTATCTGGTCTGCCTGTGAAGGACCGTTTATGTTTGTTGCTGCTCCATTAGAAAAGGTCTCCAATGTTGGCGTAGCATATAGCTGGCTGACATTCAAAAAACCAACTGCTAAAAAAAGCAGAAACATGGTTCGTCTGAACTGAGTGGTTGTTTTCATCTTAGTGTTCCCCGAGTTTTGTAAAGTACAGCATCTATTAATCTTTTTAATCATACGGCTCTAATTTCTTAAAAAACCAAACTATTTGACTAATTAAATACTTTCACAAAGTTTACACAGGTAGTCTTAAAATATATTTAAGTTAACCTATTGTCAATGATTAAAGTCAAGAATGCTACCAATCGCCACACTGCCTATCTTTGCCGATGCAAATGGGCAACTTACTAATGATAAACTTCACTCCAATATAGGTTGAGAGATTATGATAAAGTGCTCTTAAATATATATCGCTAGCAATAGATATTGTATTGATCAAATTAATTGGTATAATTGCACCCATGATTGATTTTGAAACATACCCATTTGAAAAATTAGAGATACTACTTGATGGTACAGCACCAGATAGTACCTATGAGCCCCTTACACTAACGGTTGGTGAGCCACAATCTCAAACACCAAAGTTCATACAAGATGAGCTATGCAACAGCAGTAGCCTCTTAAATAGATACCCAGCAACCGCTGGAGAGCGTGCCCTTAATGACTCCATGATGGAGTTTGTTAAGAGACGCTTTGGTGTTGACCTTAAAGATAGTGAGCTTCTTAGTACACTTGGTACAAGAGAGGTGCTTTTTAATTTTCCACAACACCTCCTCTTTGGCAAAGATAGGGCTGTCATGGCGTATACAAATCCATTTTACCAGATATATGAAGGGGCTGCTAAAGCTAGTGGAGCAGAGGTTTTTCACCTCGATCTTACCAAAGAAAACTCTTACAAACCAGACACAAGTGCAGAGTTTTTAAAAAAATGTGACCTTGTGATCCTCAACTTTCCAAACAATCCAACAGCTAGCATACTTAGCGTAAGTGAGCTTGAGAAGTGGGTAGAGTTGGCTTTAAAATTCGACTTTGTCTTACTGAATGATGAGTGTTATAGTGAGATATATCTAGATACACCTCCACCATCTCTACTAGAAGCTAGTCTAAATATCGGCAATAGCAACTTTAAAAATATCGTAGTTATAAACTCCATCTCAAAACGCTCATCCGCTCCTGGTCTTAGAAGTGGCTTTATAGCTGGAGATAGTGCCCTCTTGCACGGATATAAACGATATAGAACCTATGTAGGGTGTGCCTCTCCTATACCGCTACAAAGAGCTGCTACTCTAGCATGGAGTGATGATAAACATGTGCAAAATGCACGCGAAACATATAGAGAAAACTTTAAATTGGCAAAAAAGATACTTGGCATAACACCACCAGATGCTACATTTTACATCTGGCTTAAGGTTGATAATGCACTAGAGTTTACACTAAAACTCTACAGAGAGTACAATCTTAAAGTACTACCAGGAGAGTATTTAAGCAGAGGAACTCATAAATTCAATATTGGTAAAGACTATATCCGAATAGCTCTAGTAGACACACCAACACGAACAGAAGATGCGCTTATGCGCATAAAAGAGGCGCTATGTTAAAAAAGAGAATTTTAGAGGCTGTAGAACAGGGTGACATTGCGGCACTCTATCTTATTGAACCAGAAGCAGCAGAGAACTTCGATGAGGAACAGCTAGGAAGATTTTATGCAAACATATTAGATCTAGCACTTGAAAACCTTACAGATGCACTTGAGAGCAAGCGTCGTTTAAGCTTTGAAAATGCGCAAGATATCTGCACCATCAAAGCGCTCTATGAGTATGCACTTGAGCACTTTGATGCTAGCAAGACACATGACGCTAGTGCGCTCTTTGAGATACTCTCTGGACTCAGTGACAATAGAGAGTTCTCACAAGCTATGAAAAAACATCAAGATGGCACTAAAAACATGAAGAACTTAGAGCAGTTTTTAGAGCAGATAGCAGACCTAGAGGCTACTGAAAAGAGTGGTACATTTTACATAAGTGAGTTCAGATAGTGAATATACATTTTATAGGCATAGGTGGCATAGGTATCTCAGGATTGGCGCAATTTATGCACCACAAAGGCAACAGAGTTAGCGGTAGCGACATAGCGTCCAATCGCATAGTAAGATCGCTAAAAAGCAGAGGTGTACCAATCACCATACCGCACTGCTCGTCTGCTATAGACTCTCAAGATCTCGTTGTACACTCTGCTGTTATAACGCAGAGCAATGTTGAGGTAGTTGAAGCTAAAAAACATGGCATAACTGTACTCTCAAGACGCGATGCACTCATGCAAATTTTACATGACAAAGAGGTCTATGCTGTTGCTGGAGCACATGGCAAAAGTACAACTTCTGCTATCTTAGCATCTATCTTAGATGGCTCAGCTATCATAGGTGCAGAGTCTAAGGAGTTTGGCTCAAATGTCCGCTATGAAGATGGAGATAGACTTATCTTTGAAGCTGATGAGAGTGATGGGAGTTTTTTAAACTCCAATCCATACTGCGCTATCGTGACCAATGCAGAGCCCGAACACATGGAGTATTATGAGTATGATTATGATAGATTCTACAACGCCTATAGAGAGTTTATACACTCCGCAACCATTAGAGTAATCAACGCTGAAGATCCATTTTTGCAAAAGATAGAAGATGAGGCTATCAGGCTCTATCCAAGCCGTGATATCACAGATATAGAGTATAGGCTTAAAGATAGTGAGCCATACACAAGTTTCAATCTTAAAGAGTTTGGTAGATTTGAAGTGTGGGGATTTGGTGAGCATATAGCACTAGATGCATCTTTGGCAATTCTAGCAGCACACCATAGTGAAAATATAGACTCCATAAGAGCCAAACTTAGTAGATATCGTGGTATCAAAAAGAGATTTGACATACTCTATAAAGATGAAAAATCTATCATTATAGATGATTATGCACACCACCCTACAGAGATAAAAGCCTCCTTAAGCTCTGCAAAACTCTACTCATCCCTAAAAGAGAATTACTCCATAACAGCCATATGGCAACCACACAAGTACTCACGCACCTTAGACAACTTAGAGGAGTTCATAGCGTGCTTTAGAGGGGTAGATAAACTATATATCCTGCCAGTCTGGGCAGCTGGAGAGAAGCATGTAGAGATAGACTTTGCTACACTATTTGCACCATACAATCCAACTCTTATACAGAGTATAGAGCGTCTTGAAGACTCACTCTTACTAATCTTGCTAGATGGCAGCAAGGAGATGTTAGATAGCTCACTAACCATAGGCTTTGGAGCTGGAGACATAACATATCAACTAAGGGGTGAGAGATGAGTTATATATTGGCAGTAGTAACGGTTTTGGCGCTATTTGTAGGGTTACATTTTTTATCAAAACTAAAAATCGTACAAAAAATATCTATATCTATAGCACTCTTAGTAGTTATACTTTTTGCTATAGCATACAACTCATACAGCGATAGAGCGGCTGAGCAAGTACGCGATGTTATACTAAAGTACCAACAAGGCAAGCTGATTGAGTGTAGCAACATTGAAGTAAATAGCACCAATTTTACATACTCCAAGGGAACAAAAAGCTTTTTGGCAAAAGAGCACACACCACATGCAGGACTCATTATAGATGCAGAGCAGTGTAGATAATAGACATGAGGCTCTAGTAAAAAAGCTAGACCTCACAGATCACATAGCTTCACTACAGAGTTTTTACAGCAGAGAGAAATCACTCTTTATGGAGGGTGATCAACAACTTCACTACAGCCACATCAAAGCTCTTGAGAAGTTAGAGTTTACGCCACCTCCAAAAGTTGCTAACTTTAAAAAGATTCTAGCTCACATTAAGAGATCTGGTCTGCTTAGGTTTGATCAGATCTTTGAGCTTATCAAAGTTGTACGCTACTTTAAGATGATGAATTCAAAAGGGTACGAGGGCATCATAGGTGAGTGGATGAGCAAGTTTGACATGCCAGATAAGTTTATGGATATAGCCAAATTTTTTGATGAAAAAGGTCAATTTATTGTAGAGCTAGATGAACAGATACATAAAAACTCACTCAGATTAAAAGAGCGTAAAAATGAGCTAAATGCCCAACTCTCAAGACTCCTATCTTCACAAAAATTACACGCATATCTAGTCGACTCATCTGTACATTACCAGAATGATTATGAGTGTTTACTGATGCGAAGTGGCTTTAATCATGTTCTTAAAGGTAGCGTAGTTGGTCGCAGTAGTGGTGGTTTTTTCTATATCACTCCAGATGTTATCTTAAAAATAAGAGAGCGCATAAAAACTCTCTTAATGCACCAAGATGAACTACTTTATGAGTATGCAAAACGGTTTTCAAATACTCTTTATACGCTACAGTCATTTATAAGATATATAGATAAAGAATTTGATAGATTTGATAACTACAGTGCTAGAGTGCTCTTTGCAAGAGCCACCTCTTCACATATCATCAAAACCAATAATAGCAATAACATCAATATATATAACTTTGCCCACCCAAGCCTCAATAACCCAAAACTACTCTCTGTAGAGTGGAGCAAGCCTCTGCTTCTTATAACTGGGGTAAATGCTGGCGGAAAAACTATCTTACTAAAGTCACTACTATCTGCAGCTTTTATGGCAAAGTATCTTATCCCAATGAGATTAGATCCACATAGATCAACCATAGGAAATTTTAAAAAAATCTTCTCGATTATAGATGATCCACAAAATGTTAAAAATGACATCTCAACATTTGCTGGTCGTATGAGAGAGTTTAGTACTCTTTTGCAAGCTAAAGAGACTCTCGTTGGAGTTGATGAGATAGAGCTTGGAACAGATAGTGATGAGGCAGCGGCACTGTTTAAAGTTATATTGGATCAACTTATCAATAAAAAACAGAAAATTGTTGTTACAACACATCATAAGCGATTAGCTTCACTTATGGCTGATAATGACAAAGTTGAGCTAATAGCTGCTATGTATGATGAAGAAAATAGAGTGCCTACATATGAGTTCCTGCAAGGCACCATAGGTAGAAGTTACGCTTTTGAAACTGCACTTAGATACGGCATACCACCTCACATCATAAAAGAGTCTAAAAGCCTCTACTCAGAGCAGCTAGAGCAGCTTAATCTACTCATAGAGCGTAGCTCACAGCTACAAAGAGAGTTAAGAGACAAACATAAAGATCTTGATGATAGATTGCAAAAAGTTCACTCCTTGCAGCTGCAACTTAAAGAGCAGAAACTATCTCAAATCAGAGAACATAAAGAGCGAATCTCTTTAATGAAACAGGAGTTTCAAGATGCTATAAAAAGCGCCAAAGATGCAGCAAAAGCTGGTGATACAGCATCTATACATCGTGCCCTCAATGTGGCAAACTCTAAGATACCAAAACCTACAAAACCAGCAGAAGATCCAATATATCTTTTTAAAGTTGGAGATAGTGTAAAGTATCGCAAGCATAGAGCTACTATCACACATATTGGCTCTAAAGAGATAACCATAACAACAGATGACTCTTTTAAGATTAGAGTAGATATCAAAGATCTTAAGCCAACTGCTCCACTACCTCTGCAGAAGCCAAAAGTAGAGATTAGCACAACTATACATAAAAGATCAGCACTCAAACTAGATCTTCATGGACTGCGTGCTGATGAGGCAATAGAGCAGCTAGATCAGTTTATCTCAGATGCGCTCATCAATGGTTGGGATGAGACTCTCATCTATCACGGCATAGGTGAAGGTAAGCTCTCTTATGTAGTTAAGCAGTTTCTAAAAGAGCACCCAAAAGTGCTCAAATTTGAAGATGCACCTCCACAATTAGGAGGCTTTGGGGCTAAAGTTGTCTGGTTGTAACAAATCGATCTAAGTTTACACTATAATGTCACAGCTACTACTACAAGGATCTTTTTTTATGCACAACTTCAACCAACTAGATAGTGAAAATAAGGTCACTTATCATCATCAACTAAGTGCCTGCGCTACATCACTAGGTGGTAAAAACTTTTTTCTTAAAATGATAGAAGATATACGCTGCTCAAAACCACATCCGATCATGTCAAAAGGGTTGCGTTTTCATTTTTCCCATGGCACTATTAGCTGGAATAAAGTTATTTTTCAAGATAAGTTTACGCTACTAACAACAGCTAGAACCAATGAGAGCAAGCAGAACAACCTCCTACCAGATAAAAGTGATAAAAGTTATAAAAAAATCTTAAATCTAACTCGAGCTCTGCGCCCTATAACATTTACATTTAAGCCGAAAAATAGTGCTGATGGTGATGGATTCAGTATCGAAGTATTTGACATCATAGATGAACACACCACAAGACTCAACCCTCTTTTTGATGCTATCTTCTTCTGCTCAATCGATACACTTAAAAAAATACTATCTTACAAAACCAACTAAGCCATACTCTTGGCACAAAGATAAGCAGAGCTAAATGCCCACTGTAGGTTGTAGCCTCCAAGCTCACCTGCTACATCTGTAACTTCACCTATAAAATAGAGCCCATCAACAAAAAGACTCTGCATGCTGTCTAGATCCAACTCATCAAGACTAACTCCACCTTTAGTAGTTTCAGCTTTTGTGTAGCCAAATGTACCAGATGGTGCAAATGAGTAGTTGTGTATAAGTTTAAGTCTCTCTATCTCGCTAGAGCTTAATCTATTGGCACTCTTATCATCAAGATCTATACTTTTTAAGAACTCTTTAGCAAACCTTTTTGAGACTGGAAGAAGTGTGCTAAGCTGTTTTTTAGAGCCTTTTAGCATCTTTACGATATTGAGCTTAGGAAGAAAATCTAACACTATCTCCCCTCTCTCCCAATAGAGCGAACCATTTAACACTACAGGACCAGTGATGCCTTTATGGGCAAACAGCAGATCACCCTCAAAACTCTTCTCTTTAACCTTTAGCGCAACCCTCATAGATATACCACTAAGCTCTTTGAACCAAAATTGAGGTGGCTGTAGAGTTAGACCAACAAGTGCTGGCTTAGTCACAACTATGGTGTGTCCAAATTTTGCTGCTATCTGCAAACCTATATCGCTAGCTCCTATCTTTGTGTAACTGAGCCCACCAGTTGCTACAACAACCCTTTTAGCCCCAAACTTACCACCAGTTGTAGTGACTACAAACTCACCATCTATTTTCTCAACTTCTAAGATCTTAGTGCCAAGTGATAGATCCACATGAGATGTTAATTTTTTAAACATGTTAATAATTTCTTCTGAGCTCTTTGTGCAGAAATACTGCCCATCTGTTCTGATCTTAGGGTAGACGCCATTAGAGTTTAAAAATTCTAAAAGATCAAGCTGTGTAAAACGCTCTAGTATGGGCTCAATAGATCTGCTACTTGATGAGACAAAGTTACTGCTACTTACAGATCTATTTGTGACATTACATCTGCCTCCACCTGAGATCTTAATCTTTGCACCTACAGATAGATTGGTATCTATCATCAACATATTGTGATGCCTTTGATGTGTCGCAAACATAAGAGCAGATGCACCTGCACCCAAAATAATCGTATTGTATCGTTTCATAGCGTGATTATAAGCTAAAAGAGGCTAAAATAACCTATGAAAAATATCAAACTTGAGACAATAGAGCTACTAGAGCACCTCATCTCTTGCAAAAGTGAGACTCCAGATGATGGTGGGTTACTTGATTTTGCTGCTAAATACCTTAGTGATTTTGAAGCAGTTCGCATAGATAAAGAGGGTGTTAAAAACCTATTTTTAAGCAAGAGGTTTGGTGATGGGGCACATCTATGTTTTGCAGGGCATGTAGATGTTGTACCAAGCGGTGATGGCTGGAGTAGTGATCCTTACACTCTCACACATAGAGATGGCTATATATATGGCAGAGGCACACAAGATATGAAGAGTGGTGTATGTGCTCAACTACAAGCATTGCGCGAGTGTGAGGAGTTTGATGGTACCCTCTCACTACTTTTAACATCTGATGAGGAGGGTGAAGCTAAGTATGGCACCGTCATTGTATTAGAGTATCTTAAAAAACACTCTTTGCTTCCCGATGCGGTTGTAGTTGCTGAACCGACCTGTGAAAGTGAGTTTGGTGATGCTATCAAGATAGGTCGTAGAGGCTCTATAAACGGTATCTTAACACTACAAGGAACTCAAGGACATGCTGCATATCCAGATAAATCTACCAATCCAATTCATCAGATATCTCACATACTGCCACACATAGCAGGTGTAGATCTTGATAATGGAGATCAGTTTTTCTCTCCAAGCAAGCTCGTTGTGTGTGATATACGATCAGGTCTTGAGGTGAGCAATGTCACACCAGATACTTTAAAGATGATGTTTAACATTCGCAACTCTACTAAAACAGACGCTACAGATGTGAAACAGTTTATAGCCAAATGGTTTAAAGATACAAACTACAAACTAACACTTTCACAATCTGCTATGCCGTTTATCACAAAAGCAGACTCAGCTATAGTACGCTCACTAGATAGTGCCATAGACTCCATACTGCACAAAACTCCCGCACACTCTACAGCAGGTGGAACATCAGATGCTAGATTTATAGCCCAATACGGCATAGATGTTGTAGAGTTTGGTGTGATCAATGACACAATACATGCTATAGATGAGCGAACAACTGTGAACGAGGTGCAAAATCTACACCTTATCTTTGCTAAGATGATAAAAAATTACTCCAAGGAGATGAGTTGTTAGATACTATACTCAACCTTTTAAAAGAGGCTTTAGGGATACTTGTTATACTCTCTCTTGTAGGGATTTTGGCACTATTTGTATATGACAAATTTATACAAAGACGACACTCTTTGCTTATTAGCTATCCTGTTATAGGTAGATTTCGTTATCTGTTTGAGGCTCTAAGGGAGCCGATGCGTCAATACTTCGGTGAAGAGTCATTTTACGAATCGCGCGACAAAGTAGACTGGGTGTATGCCGCCTCAAGAGATAAGCCAAACTATAAGTCATTTTCAGTATCACAACCATTTGCAAGCTCAAGATTTGTCATTAAACATACAGAGCATGTTTTAAACAATGATGAAGTTAGTGATGATTTTAGTATTACTTTTGGTGATACAAGAGAGATACCGTTTGAAGCTGCTTCACCAATCATCCGCTCCGCTATGAGCGATGGTGCTCTAAGTCCCGAAGCTGTCCGTGCATTTGTTATAGGAGCAGAGTCTGCCAAATTTGCACTCAATACTGGTGAAGGCGGGCTTACATCAAACTTTTTCTACACTCACTCACCATCCATAAATAACGCGCCATATCTGGAGATAGTGCACCCAAAAAAGTTTGCCCAATTTGTATTTAAGATAGTAGCTTTTTTCTCCAATAGAGCCATGGCAATCAAGCTATACAAACAGATGTTAGTAGATAAAAAGATAGCTAACACATACATATATGATCCATCATCTGGTGTACTATTTCGCGTCAACTGGGATGCTCCTATAGAGTCATTTCCACAACAAGTACCAGATGACATGCCAGATCTAATCTTTCAGATAGGCTCTGGTCTATATGGTGTGCGAGATAGTGATGGCAAGTTTGATGAAGCACGATATGAAAAGGTTATGCGCTTTTGTCATATGAGTGAGATTAAGATTGCCCAAGGCGCCAAACAGACTGGGGGTAAATTAGCTGCTAACAAAGTAACCGCCGATATAGCGTACTATAGAGGAGTTGAGCAAGATAGAGACCTTATCTCACCAAATAGATTTCCATACGCCTCTAGTGTTGAAGAGCTGCTAGACTTTGTCTCAAAACTACAGTCTATCTCAAAAAAACCAGTTGGTCTAAAGATTGTTATATCAGATATGAACAACCTTAATCAAGTTACACAAAAGTTAGTACAACGCAAACAAGAGGGTAAAACTTTACCAGATTTTCTAACTGTAGATGGTGGAGATGGAGGTAGTGCTACTGCACCTCTTGAGCTTATGGAGAGTGTTGGCATGACTACCGCTAATGCTCTTTATATGGTAGACAAAGCACTACGAGAACACAACTTAAGAGATGAGATGCGCATCATAGCAAGCTCTAAAACACTCACTCCTGATGATGTAGTTATACTACTTAGTTTAGGGGCAGATGCCGTTGGGATAGCTAGAGGTTTTATGATGAGTGCTGGATGTATTAGAGCTAGAGTCTGCTCAGGTATCAATAACCACCACTGTCCTGTTGGCATAGCAACACAAGATCCAAATAAAAGAGCTGCTTTTATTGTTGTAAAACAGGGTAAAAATATAGCAAACTATCACAACAACCTCATCAAAGGGATCAAGACCATACTGGCAGTCATGGGCAAAAAAAGCATACACAACATCGACAAATCAGATCTAACATATGTAGATAGACAAGGGCATATATACTTTGATATCTGTGCCTATTTTGAAAATAAGCTAAGATATTGATATAAAAATACTATCTTATTTAGCGCCTCTACGCGTGATAAGCACTTCAAATGTTTTAACAAATATAATAAAGTCAAGCCATAGTGACCAGTTTTGTATATACCATACATCTAACTCCACTCTGCGTGCAAAACTTAGACTATTTCTACCTTTGATCTGCCAAAAGCCGGTGATGCCTGGCTTGACATGCAGTATGGTGTCTATATGCTCACCCAACTTCTCTCTCTCATCTATCATGTATGGACGTGGACCTATAAGGCTCATATCAAATTTGAGTATATTGAGTATCTGGGGTAGCTCATCTAGTGAGCTTACTCTAAGCCATCTGCCAACTCTTGTTATGCGTGGGTCATTTAGATATTTGTGATATAGCTCATAATGCTCTATCTCATCTGGATTGTGTTGCAGATACTCTCTTAAGATCTTATCGCTACTATTGTACATAGTACGAAACTTATAACATGTAAAGATCTTTCCATCTTTGCCTAATCTGTGCTGCTTAAACAGTACATCCCCTCTACTATCTAGCCTGATGCAGAGTGCTATGACAATATAGACAACTATAAATGGTGGTAAAAGCAGTAGTACAAGAAGTATCTCAAGGCTCTTTTTTAAAACTATATTGCGTGTGCGAAATAGCTGATTTTGGATATTGATCATACTCAACTGCCCAACCCTAAGGTCTACTATCTCCGCATTTGCAAAACCGATATTGCTCAAATATGGTATAACAACAACCTCTGCTACCTCTTTTTTGTATCGACTAATGAGTACTTGAAGTCGCTCAACACTCATGTGAGCTGTGGCTATAAAGATGATTTTAGCATCTTTATCTTTTGTGACACAGTTGTAACCTAGGTACCAGTTTAGCTTCAAACTCTCACACAACTTAGAGACTTCACTATCATGACCCACAACAAAAGCATCCATGCCCCAAAATCCTGAGTTATATAGCCATCTTTTACAAAGTACACGACCAAGTGGTAGCAATATAAGAAGATTGATAAAGAGTAGAGCTATCACAAAACGCGAATACTTCAAACTCTCTTGAAGTGCAAAGATATAGACTATACAGAAGAGACTAAGAATAACAATACCGATCCATATACGCCTAGTCTCCTCCCAAAAATCGTTACGCCTAGTGTAGAGTCCACTAAAGAAAAATATGACAAACATGAAGAGTAGTAGTAGTCCTGAGAAGAGAAAGCGCGTAAAATCACCATCATACTCATCAAAAATTTTAAATCTATCAAGATACACTCTAGTAAAATGGCTCAACATTAAAGCCGTCAAGACAGCTAGAGCATCTGTAAATATGAGTGCTAACTTACTAACAATGTCTCTATTCATAAGCAGATTATAACACGCTATCTATAAAATCTTTAAATTGCTTTAAAAAACGCTGCTTAGAGTAGAGTAGCGCATCTTTGCTTATCTGCTCAAGATCAAACTCGTTTAACTCAAATCTACTAACTGCTCTCATGATCTCCTCTACACTCTGTCTCTTAAAGTGTATGCCATTTTTTTTATCTACGATGGTCTCAGCAGTCCCTCCATCATCAAGCCCGATCACGGGAGTTCCACATGCTAAAGCCTCGATGGGTACAATCCCAAAATCCTCAACAGCAGCATACACAAATGCGCAGGCTCGTTGCATATGATCTACTAGAGTCTCATCTGTGCAGTAGCCCAATATCTCTATGTTTGGTGTAGCAATCTCTCTTATATAACCCAGCTCCTCTCCACTACCTATAACTACAAGTTTGCGGTGAGGCATCTTAGTAAATGCTTCAACTATGAGCGCAGTTTTTTTGTATGGAACCAATCTAGATGCTGTAAGGTAGAAGTTATTTTTCTTAGCACACAAAGAGAATTGATCAGTATCTACAGGCGGATAGATAACAGTTGAGCTTGTGCCATAGGTGCGCTCTATACGACCTGCTACAAACTTAGAGTTTGCTACAAAATGATCTACTCTACTAGCTGTAGATCTATCCCAAGCCCTCAATCTCTTTAAACTCATCTTAACTACTAGCTTCTTGATACCCGTAAGGTTAGATGTGTACTCCTCATATAGATCCCAAGCATAACGCACAGGAGTATGACAATAACACACATGTGTCTGAGTAGAGTTAGTCTTAACGCCCTTTGCGACCGCCCAAGAGCTACTTATGACAAGATCAAACTGACTTACATCAAAGCTCTCTATAGCTCTAGTAAATAGTGGCAGATAATTTCTGAAGTGTTTTTTTGCAAGTGGCAACTTCTGGATAAAAGAGGTGATGGTAGTTTTACCGTGTAACACTCTATCTCTCTGATGAGGTGTCAAAAAATCCACAAGCGTATAGATGGTAGCATCTGGATATAGAGATAGTATCGCCTCCAGAACCTTCTCAGCTCCAGCATCACACACTAGCCAGTCATGAACTATGGCTACTCTCAACTACTGCTCCAGTGAGTACAACAACCTAATCTCCTCTGCCCATATACTAGAGTCTATTGTCTCTAATATGAGCGGGATATCATCCATTCGTTTATCATTCATGATAAATCTAAAAGCGTCAAGTCCAATCTTGCCTTTGCCGATACTCTGGTGTCTATCGACACGACTACCAAGCTCTGGCTTTGAGTCATTTAGATGCATACCTTTGAGGTACTCAAACCCTACAATATTTTCAAATTGTGACATCGTGATCTCATAAGAGTCTTTGGTTCGTATGTCATAGCCTGCTGTAAACATATGGCATGTATCTATACAGACACCAACCCTGCTCTTATCTTCTACTCTATCTATAATATGTGCTAAATGTTCAAACTTATAGCCCAAGTTACTGCCTTGTCCAGCTGTATTCTCAAGCACCAATGTCACACCAGTTGTTGCATCTAGTGCGCGATTTAGACTCTGTGCTATAAGATCTAAACACTCATCTTCACCTATCTTATTGAGATGTGATCCAGGGTGAAAGTTGAGCCTATCAAGACCTAACTGCTCACAACGCTCTATCTCATCTACAAATGCATCATATGACTTGGCTCGTTTTTCACTATCTGGACTACCCAGATTAATAAGATAGGAGTCATGAGGTAGTACATGCTGTGGCTCTATGCCGCTATCTTCAAGGTAGCTCTTAAAGGTGTCTATGGTTTTAGTATCGAGTGGTTTTGCACTCCACTGTCTCTGATTTTTAGTAAATAGCGCAAAAGCAGATGCTCCGATGAGCTGTGCATTTTTAATAGCATTGAAGACTCCACCAGCAGCAGATGTATGTGCTCCTACAAATTTCAATTTATCTTCCTGAGTTTAATCAGTATCTCATTTTCTCTATCTCTAAAATAGAGACCATGTGAATCTACAATATAGACTATGTCATACTCTGACTCAAAAATTCTCTGCTCAAACCCATCATCACTCACAACTAGATCACGCCCGCCCATAAGAGGTCTTGACTTTAGTAGATTGTAGAGCAGATTATCGCCATAGCTAGCAGATAGATACTTGGCATTAAAAGCACTCTTGCTCATACACCCCTCATCTTCAACACATACCATTTTAGAGATCTGAAGCTCCAACACTCTCTTAGACGCAACAAATACCTCAAGTCCAGCTGTATCATCATCTTCGCGAACAAACCCAGTATCTGCAAATTTCCACTGTGGTGTCTTTAGAGTAATGGCATATGCTTGAGACTTCTCTAGCTCTTTCATAGCACATCCACTCATAAAAACCAACAGTGCAGATAGTAAAAATAGTCTCATCATCTAAGCTCTTTATGTTAATATGGGTGCAATTATATCCTAAAAATAGATCAATACTCTAAGTGCCAAATCACTTAACAATAACTCTTTCTATACTACTTTTTGTGGCATCAAGATAGAGACTAGAGACTATACTTTTACAACTGCTTCTGGAAATAGAACACCATCTATCCCCTCATATGCCATAGTCTCTATCTGTTCATCTTGCTCTACTCTACATAGTATCTTGGCATCAAACATGTACTCTGTAGCTATCTTTTGAGCACTTGGAGCCAACTGTGAACATAAGACTATGCCCCAAGCATCTAAGTTTTCAGCAAAGATAACATCTCGTATGCTCTCTACTTCAAGCACAAAAGAGATTCTATTTTTACTGCAGTGCTCTATAAGCTGTAAATTTATCTCTTTAAATGTTATAAGCAGTGTGCTATTTGATGGTGTATGGACTATGGCGTCTATGCTTCTAATGTGGTAGAAAACCTGTGAAGGTATATACTTGTGACCAAAGATCAGCATTAGCGTGCACCTTTTTTGGCACACTCTAGTGAGCAGTAGTGGTTGCCGTCTGCCACTACGCCCTCATCAGAGCTCACATATAGACCACACTCCTTACAAGGAACCATAGTCTGCTCATCACCCCTACTCTCAACTTTTTTCTTCTTCAGAAAAAGAGCATAAACAGCTCCTATAACACCAATGAGTAATAAAATCTTTAGTAACATCTACACCTCTTAGTTGGATCTATAAGTAAAAAATTACGCTCTTTAAGCTCTATGATTTTACAATCTAGCTCATCTGGTAACTCATCTTCTATCTTTTCGCCTTTATAAAAAAGCAGTATCGTGCCACTATCTCTAAATGGTGCACTATAGCTAAGTAGAGTCTCTGTTTTGCTAACAGCTCTTGATGTTATGAGCTCATAAGGCATCTCATCTAAATTCTCCACCCTATCGTTACAAACTGTAACATTTTCAAGAGAGAGGCGAGCTTTTATAAACTGTAAAAAACTGGCTCTTTTATGTAGTGGCTCAACTAAAGTCCACTCTGTTTGTGGCATAGCAATTGCTAGTATAAGCCCTGGAAACCCAGCACCCGTACCGATATCAAGCGCACTTTTAAGTGGTGGTAAAAACGAGAGAGGATAGAGTGAATCTACTATATACCTCTCTATAATTTCATCACTTTTGTATCCTGTTAGATTATGGGTTCTATTCCACTGCTTTAGCTCTTTTGTGTAGAGATCAAATGCATCTAGTATGTTACTTTGAGTGGGAGTTAAAATCTGATCTATCTGATCTATGCTTTTTTGTAACAAAATGAGTCTTTTTTTGATAACATACTACACTAAGGCACCTATAATGAGGCTTAAAGCAATAAGTGTGTATCATTTGCAAAAAATATTGAGGCGATAGAAAATGAGCAACTGGTCAAAGAGTAGCTGGAGAGCTAAAGCGATACTTCAACAACCAACATACCCAGATCAAGAGGAGCTAAAGCGTGTAGAGAGTCAACTTGCAGACTATCCACCTCTAGTTTTTGCAGGAGAGGCTAGAAACCTAAAACACTCTTTAGCTAAGGTTGTAAACAGAGAGGCATTTTTACTACAAGGTGGTGACTGTGCAGAGAGCTTTTCAGAGTTTCATGCCAACAACATACGAGACACCTTTAAAGTTCTACTACAGATGGCAGTAGTGATGAGCTTTGCAAGTGGTCTTCCTGTGGTCAAAGTTGGGCGACTTGGTGGACAGTTTGCTAAACCTAGATCTAGTGATAGCGAAACCATAGATGGAGTTAGCCTACCTAGTTATCGTGGAGACATCATAAATAGTATTGAGTTTAATGAGGCATCAAGAGTGCCAAATCCCCACCGAATGATACAAGCATACCATCAAGCAACCGCTACACTTAATCTTCTTCGTGCATTTGCATCTGGAGGGTTAGCAGATTTGCGTCAGGTACATAAGTGGAATCTAGACTTTGCTCAACAGAGTGAAGTATCTGCCAAATATGAAGACTTAGCAAAACAGATAGAGCAGTCTTTAAGATTTATGGAGGCTTGCGGTGTCACATCTACGAGCTACAGAACTCTAAGAGAGACCGATTTCTACACCTCACATGAAGCACTACTACTCAATTATGAAGAGGCATTTACACGCCAAGACTCTCTTACTGGTGAGTGGTACGATGTGAGCTCTCATATGTTGTGGATAGGTGATAGAACACGCCAAATAGATGGTGCTCATGTTGAGTTTTTACGCGGTGTAAACAACCCTCTAGCCTTCAAAGCTGGACCAACAATGCAGAGCGATGACCTACTAAAGCTCATTGACATACTCAATCCAGACAATGAAGCTGGGCGCATTAACATCATAGTGCGCATGGGTGCTGATAAAGTTGCAGACAACATGCCTCAACTCATAAGAGCCATAGAGAGAGAAGGCAAGCAGGTGTTATGGAGCTGTGATCCTATGCATGGCAATATCATCAAGTCTAGCAACGGCTATAAAACCAGAAAAGTTGACTCAATCTTAACAGAGATGAAGCAGTTTTTTCAAGTACATAAAAGCGAAGGCACATATGCTGGTGGTGTACACCTTGAGATGACTGGCAAAAATGTAACTGAGTGTCTTGGTGGTAGTTTCCAGATAACAGAAGAGGATCTTACTAGCAGATACCACACTCATTGTGATCCGCGCTTAAATGCAGATCAATCACTTGAGTTGGCTTTTATGATAGCAGATACTCTAAAAGAGGCGCGCTAGACAGCAGAGTGGGTCTACCGTCTGCCTTGATTGCCTTGATTGCCTTGATTATTCTTTGGGTAATCTGGTTGACAATAATCCACACCATCAACAATACCCAAAGTACAACATCCTTGAGCTAGACCCATATTTTTTAATCCGCTATCAAATGAGTGGTAGTGACTATAGCTACCATCTCTTAAAAAGTTTAAAACACTCACTATATCATCTGCACCTGCATTGACAGCACTTGGGATGCGCATGTTAAGATCATTGATATCGGTAACTTCTACCATACATCCGACCTCTAAAGCATCTTGTTTAGATTTAATCCCTTTTGCATATAGAGCATCATATAGATCTTGAATGGCTTTTATATCATAAGTTCCAGCTTGCATTTGTGATATATTGACATCTTTATATCCTAGTGGTGGCAGATCTATATTGGAAAAATCCTCACTACTGTCTATATATTTGCGAACCAATAGCTGTACGGCCACTATGTGCTTATACTCTGATTTTGTAGGTATATTATAGAGCTGTTTTACATCTGGAAACTTAAGATAAAGTGCATTATAGACATCGTATGCCAATCTCTCCTCATTGCCCATAAACGATAAGATATCTTTTAACTCTTGAGTCATAGATGACTTATTGGCATCAATAGCACTTTGTACTTCTGCTGGCAAAGTAGTTGTACTAGTTGCATTTGAATCAGGCATGTGGGTTGTGTTGGTTTCACTACTAGATGAGGTATCATCACCACAAGATGATAATATAAGTGCTGCTGCTATACTTGTAGCTACAATAATCTTTTTCATAGAGAGTTCCTTGCTATTTTTTAAAATCTTATCTATGAAATGTTAATTTTGTGTGAAATAGAACTCTTTAGCTACATATATCAACAGAAGAGATGTGGGCAAGCAGCATCAACCCTCCAGCTCCTTAAGCACCCATGCCAAACCTTGTCTGTTTAGCTCACGCATAAATGGATCTGGATCAAACTGCTCCATGTTCCACACTCCACTCTTCATCCACGCTCCTTCACACATAAGCCTAGCTCCTATGACTGCTGGCACACCTGTAGTGTATGAGACTGCTTGAGATCTCACCTCATCATAACAGCGTTTATGATCGCTCACTTGGTATATGTAGATCTTTTTTGGCTTGTTATCTTTCATGCCGGAGGCTACTATGCCTATGTTGGTCTTGCCAACTGTTCTCTCTCCTAAAGTTGAAGGGTCGGGAAGAAGTGTTTTTAAAAACTGCATTGGTACTATCTTTTGACCATTATGCTCTACCTCCTCAATTCCCAACATGCCTACATTTTCAAGACACTTCATATGTGTTAGATAACTCTCGCCAAAAGTCATAAAAAAACGAATTCTTTTAAGACCTTTTATATGTTTGACTAATGATTCCATCTCTTCGTGATATAGAAGATAGCTCTCTCTTTCACCAACCTCAGGATAGTCCCACACCATCTTAATCTCCATAGGATCAGTCTCTATCCATTTGCCATCTTCCCAATATCGTCCTTTTGAGCTAACTTCTCTTAAGTTTATCTCTGGATTAAAGTTAGTAGCAAACGCATAGCCATGGTCACCATCATTACAGTCTAAGATATCTATAGTGTGGATCTCATCAAAGTAGTGTTTTTGAGCATATGCGCAAAATACATTAGTAACTCCAGGATCAAATCCACTTCCAAGCAGAGCCATTAAGTTAGCATCTTTAAATGCTTGATCTTTAGCCCACTGCTCTTTATACTCAAACTTTGCCTCATCTGGATGCTCATAGTTTGCAGTATCTAGGTAGTGAGCTCCACTCTTCAAACAAGCCTCCATGATAGTCAAATCCTGATATGGAAGAGCTACATTTATGACTATATCTGCTCCTATACTCTCTATAAGTCTAGCTGTCTCAACGGTATCATCTGCATCAACTTGAGCAATTTCAATGGCACCATCTGGTAGCTCACTTTCGATTGCTCTACAGCTCTCTATGCGCCTACTTGCTAATACAATCTTACTAAACACATCTGCATTCATCACACACTTATGTGCTACAACTCGACCAACTCCACCTGCTCCTATGATCAAAACAGTACTCATGTATCTACTCCCAAAAATATTACACTAAGTGTACCTATCCATATGGCGCCAGTACAGATAAGCGAAACAAATACAACAGTTGCACCAACATCTTTAGCTCTTCCTGCCATCTCAACCTGCTCTAGTGTTACTAGATCTACTACTCTCTCTATGGCACTATTGACTAACTCAGCTAAGATTGGTATAAATAATGAGATGTTGAGCATTAGACAAAGCGCTGCATCTATAGGTAGCAGCCAAGCAACTATACTCATGACTGCAAATAGTAGCAGTTGTAGTCTAAATGAGCTCTCATGCTTTACAACATCCACAAAGCCATTAAGAGCATACTCTGTATTTTTTAGTAGTCTGTATTTTGGTTTATTTAGCATATGTTGTGCTCCAGCCTAGATATTTACCATGCTCTTTTAGAGCACTTTCTATAAGTCGCTTAGTGATAGTGCGAAGCTCATTACCATCTAATGTATGTCTTGAATCTAACACTAAAACATGGCTGTGGTGTGGATCTTCTCTAAGCTCCACCCTACTCTCACCAAGATCTATAAGATCTTTAGCCACCCGTGAAGCTATGCTGCTAGTTGCAAAACCAAGATAGTGCTCAACTCTCCTCGCTCTACTAAGATCATCACCCTCTGCCTCTAGTTCATCTACTATCTTCTTACTCTCAATGGCCTGCAGTTCGTATGTATCAGGAAGAAGGGTTTGATGATAAAATAGCTGTTTTGAGTCTCTATGTACACCAAACTCTATCTTCTCATAACCGTGTTTACTTAGTGAGTCTCTTATGAGACCTTCAGCCCCTTTGCTACTAGCTGCATAGAAGTAGATCTCTATCCAGTCATCACTGATCTTACTACCAGCATAGTGTATGCCATTTTTCAACTCCAATCTAACACATATCTCTTTTATGATCAGTAGAAGATCATCACGCTCATCTTTAAGGTGCTGTAGAGGTGTAAATGCCCATAGCATCCAAGAGGTATCTGGATCTGGAGCAAATGCTAGATCTACCTCTATCTCAGTAGGTGTTCCACCTAAGTTGCTCTTGTATCGCTCTATCATAATCTGCCTCCTTTAAAGTGCCAATTAGAATTTATGTAAAACTTTTCTAGCCAAACAAAGAGCAAAACCCTTTTCATAGTATGCTGCCTCATTGACAAATAGAGCAAACAGACCATCTTCACCATCATACTCTATAACTTCTGCGTCAAATGTCAAAAATAGAGCATCTTTAGAGTGAAGCTCCTTAAAATCTCTATCTTGTAGATCGGGGTGTATCATACCTATGAGGTTATTATCACTATCTCTTGGATAGTCTACTAATGCTACATGTTCATATATGTAGAGCTCTCTTTTAAGAGTGACTCTATCTTGCTTATATAGCTCAAAAAAATCCAACAAAGCGAGTGTAATCTGTTCAGTCTTAAGATAAACATCAGCGCGCAATATACCTTGAGGAACTGCTCCAACCTCTATGGCAAAACCACTATCTGCAAGAGAGTTGACATAAGCACCTTCTATGTCACCTTGCCATCTATAGACTCTAAGGTCTTCAAATTGATCGCTTAGATAAGCAGCTGCTAACCATGTTAGCTCACTATCGCTACTCACCACCAATGATGAGCCCATATTGGCAGTTGTTGTGTGTAGATCTACTATAAAATCTACTCTTTTGTAAAGAGCATCTCTAAGCTCTCTTGCAACTCTATCTTCATATGTATCACACTCTTTATTTTCAAATCTCTCAAGAGAACATGTTCGATTTAGATCTCTATCTACATAGCGTCTACACTCCTTAAATGCTCTACTATTTGCTAAGATAACCTCGGTCTTAAATCCATCTCTAGCTACTAGGTGAGGATGCTTTTGCCAGTGTGAAGCAAGATATGCACCAGTGTACTCATTGCCATGCGTGCCACCTACAATTGCGACATTATCTATTTTTAGCATGCTCTTCCTCAATATTTTTTACTAATTATACACTCAAAGTATAAATTTTAAACCCCTATCTGTTTCTCATAGTTAGCTACAATAATATTATGAAAACACGAAGAGATATGCTTAAGTCTGCTGCCTTAATGCCCATGCTGCTACTTGCATCTACATCTTGCTCTAAGCCGCCACAGATTAAAGATGCCACCTTTGAAGATACAGTAAAGATACTTCTAGATGACCTATTTCCAAAAACCGATACACTGCCTTCATCTTCTCAGCTAAATATCTTAGACTATATCAACAGAGTTCTGCATAGCAAGTTTACAAGTGATGATGATAAACTATTTCTTAAAAATGGTGCTACTTGGCTCAATGAGAGTGCGGTTGAGAGGTTTGATAGATCTTTTCATCTACTAGACTCTAAACAGAGAGGGCTAGTTATTGAAGCTATACTTCTAAAAAGATGGGGAGAGAGTTTTATCATAAGTCTCTCTTCATACTACTTTGAAGCACTTCTAGGTGAGCCTATATATGGCTCAAATATCGATATGGTAGGGTGGAAATGGCTAAATCATATAGGTGGAAAACCGCAACCAACTAAGGCTCTTTTTTGAAAACCTTTGATATCTGCATAGTTGGTAGTGGAGCGGGTGGCTCACCTATAGCATACGAGCTTAGCAGAGCTGGTTTTAGTGTTGCGGTATTTGAGAAAGGTGCTCACTATAACAAAACAGATTTTAGCAAAGATGAGATAGCAGTGTGTAGAAGAGATATCTATACGCCTGATCTAAAAGATGAGCAACACACCATAGTCACATACAACAGCGATGGCACAGAAGAGTACTTTAGTGGAGCAGATGAGCAGTGGAGTTTCTGGAATGGTTCCATGCTTGGGGGCTCTTCTAATCTTATGAGCGGGTACTTCCATAGACTAAAGCCCGATGACTTTAAACAGCTTAGTGTATATGGAGCTATAGATGGAGCCAATGTTGCAGATTGGCCAATAAGCTACAGTGATCTTGAGCCGTACTACACAAAGGTTGAGCAGATTGTTGGTGTGAGTGGTAGAGTAGTAGAGCATGCTCATCAAGAGCCACGCTCAACCAAAGATTTTGCATACCCTCCTACAGAAGAGCAGCCGATGAGTGGCTGGATTGATGAAGCTTGCAAGAAGCTCGGATTTACAAGCATACCCATACCAAGGGCAATCTTACCTTACAACACAGAGCTTAGAGATGGATGCTCTTACTCAAACTTTTGCGGTAGCTATGGGTGTGCTACTGATGCTAAAGGTAGCGCTAGAGCCGCCCTACTACAGAGAATCAAATATGATCTATTTGCAGACTCTTTTGTCTATAAAATTGATGCTGATAGCAAACAAGTCAACCAGATACACTACTACGATAAAAATCATAAATCCCATAGTATTAAAGCTAAGATTTTTGTGATTAGCGCACAAGCACATGAGAGCGTAAGGCTTCTTATGAACTCTAAAAACTCAGACCATCCAGACGGCATAGGCAATACACATAAACAGCTTGGTAAAAATCTTATCTTCTCAGCTGGTGGAAGCGGAAGTGGTCGCATTCTTGCCAAACATCTAGATCACAAGAAACGCAAAGAGCTCTTTACAAGGGGGCTATTTGTAAATCGTTCTATTCAAGATTGGTACAGCTACAGTAAAAACAACAGAGTTATCAAAGGTGGAACTATAGATTTTTTATATGAGCATGCAAACCCTATAGTACGCGCTATAAGAGAGCTTAGAGGCAATGATACTCAAGTACTATACGGTCGCAAGCTCCAGAAGAGATTGGAGTTTGCCTTTAAAGAGTCTAGGGTATTGAAGTTTGAAATCTTTAATGACTGGCTACCAACAGACAGATGCTACATAGGAGTTGACGATCATGTTAGAGATAAATTTGGTGTCAATGTAGGCAAATTGCACCTACATGCTCACAGCCAAGATCTTGAAGTTGGAAAATATTTGGCTTCAAAAGCGCAGATGGTTCTAGAAGAGCTCGGAGCAGTTGAGATAGAGTCAAATATCTCCGCTGCTCCTCCACCAAATCTCATAGCTGGAGGGTGTAGATTTGGAGATGACCCTAAAACATCAGTTCTTGATAGCTCTTGCAGAGTCCATGGGTTGGACAATCTCTATGTTTGTGATGCTAGCTTTATGCCAACAGGCGGGAGTGTGCCATACACTTGGACAATTTATGCTAACTCATTTAGAGTGGCAGATATCATTCTACAAAGGTTAAAAAATGGTTAAAAAATCTCTGTGTGTGCTAAGTGGAGGACTTGACTCAACTACAGCTACAGCTATGAGTATCAATGATGGCTACGACATAATAGCTCTTCATTTTAGCTACAATCAGCTAACACAACAGCGTGAGTCAGAAGCATTTGACAATATAGTAGAGTACCTAAAGATAGAAAATGTCTACAAAATAGATCTTGGATTTTTCAACCTGATTGGCTCAACAGCACTAATAGACAAGAGCATAAAAGTGCCTACAGGTGGGCTAACAGATGGTGTTCCAGCTACTTATGTGCCATTTCGAAATGGAATTTTTTTAAGCATAGCAGCTGCTATAGCAGAAAAAGAGGGTGCATCAAAGATTGTGCTTGGAGCGGTTGAGGAGGACTCTAGTGGCTATCCAGACTGTAGATCAAACTTTATATCGTCCATGCAACAGAGCATAAATCTTGGCACCAAAGATAGCACAAAAATCACTCTTCATACTCCACTAATAGATCTAAATAAAGCACAGATAGTACAACAAGCCCTACAGATAGACGCTCCTCTTCACCTAACTTGGAGCTGCTATCAAAACAGCTCTACTGCTTGTGGGGTTTGTGATAGCTGCAGACTTAGACTTAGAGGGTTTGAGATAGCTGGGGTAAAAGATCTTATACCATACTCTAAGTAGCTATATGATACTATTACCTTTACCATAAGAGGGGCTAGATGTCAGATTTTGTTCATATTGCTAGGCAGTCGATCATAAGCAGTGATAGCGCGGTGTATGGCTACGAAGTGCTCTATCGTAACCAAGATGGTGTTGTTGATCTCTCACTAACCGAGCGAACACTCACTGCTAATGTTATCTTAAGTGTGTTTAACCTTATAGGTCGTGAGAGATCTGTTGGTGAACACATTGCATTTTTTAATGTAGACCAAGCTATACTACTTACAGATATCATAGAGGCTCTACCAAAAGATCAATGTATATTTGAGCTCAATTCATATAGCTCTTTTGGCACTAAAGAGTTAGAAAACATACAGAATCTACACAGTCTAGGCTATCGATTTGCACTAGATAACTTCATAGTAACTGATCAAAATCTAGACAAATACGCCAAGCTTTTAAGATACATAACATACATCAAGATAGATGTTCAGTCTAACGATGTAGAGCTAGTAGCAGACAAATTTAACTCTCTTAAACAAGCATACAAGCTAATAGCACATAAAGTTGAAACAAAAATTGAGTTTGATACTTACAAGCAGATGGGATTTGACTATTTTCAAGGCTTCTACATACAGTACCCAGTGGCTATCAAGCACTACAAAATGCAACCACGACATCTAGGTCTAACGCGACTTTTTAAGCTGATCCATGATGTACCTATACAGGAATTTGCAAAAGAGTTTGAGAGACACAATGAGCTATGTATACAGTTTTTTCAATATATCATCTCAACAGGCATGTATAGATACAACGCATCAAATTCAGTGCGAGATGTTATCGTAGAAGCTGGAGTAGAGATGATTGAGCGATGGATGATGCTTATAGTTTACGCAAAAGGTAGTCATAAAATTGATGATAAAAGAGGTGCCCTATCACTCTTTTTTATAAGACGATTAGATCTTATGAATACCATAGTTTCAAATGTCCACATAGACAATAGAAAAAAACTATCTGATGAGCTTAAACTACTTGCTATCTTCTCAATATTGCGCGATATCTACAAGGTACCATTTGATAGCATATTGGATAGTTTTGAGCTAGATGAAAATTTAGAACTGTGGCTCATTATTCATAAAGGTAGATTTGAGTTGATCTATAAAGCACTCAAAATGCTTGAGACCAAAGAGATAGATGAGCATAAACTAAACTCATATCTTCTACCATTTAAGATAAACTATCAAGAGTTAAAGCAGAAATTACCAGATCTATGAGGCTAACTATTTGTGGCTTTGAAGTTGATCACCAGATCAACAGTAGATTAAAACATGCCTACTTAAGAGTAGGAGATGATGGGCTAGTACAGCTTAGATCATCTAACCTGCCATTAAGCGATATAGAGCAGTTTATAAGTTCAAAACAGAGTTGGATCTTAAAAGAGATACAAAAAATAGAAGCAAAACCCACCATAACCATAGCTAAAAATATCTTACTATTTGCAAACATGCTCAACCTAGATCAAGTGAGAGACACAAGCTCTCTAGAGAGTAGAAAAGATTATGATCGTTATTATGCTCATACTGCACAAAATTATGTCAAAGCCCGGGTAGAACTATTTGCAAAACAGATGAATCTCTCATATAGCCAGATAAAATTTAGAAAAATGAAGAGGAGATGGGGTAGCTGTAGTAGTCATGCTGTTCTCTCTTTTAACACCCTAATCGTTCAGTTAGACAAAGAGCTCATAGATTATATCGTAGTACATGAGCTGTCTCATCTAGTCCATTTTAACCACAGTAAAGAGTTTCATCTATTTGTAAGAAGTCACCTCACACAAGAGGCATCTTTAAGAGCAAAATTAAAAGAGATAAGCTGCATACTATACTAAGCTAGCTGTAGTCTAGCACCTCTTACGATCTACTCATAAATTATCATCTCATATATACTTCGCTTAGTTACAAGTGACTTCTCTGGAGGTATAGCTGAGTGGTGACTAGCTTGTGAGAGCTGATGACGCAGTGACGCTATCTCCTGCTCCATGCTCTCCATCTGATCTTTTAGCCTAAGCACAACATCTACTCCTGCTAAGTTGACGCCCATCTCTCTTGTTAGACGCAATATGAGCTTAATCTGCTCTATATCACGCTGTGAGTAGAGTCTGATTCTGCCATCTGTTCGTGATGGTGTTATAAGGTTTTCACGCTCATACTGACGCAGTGTTTGTGGATGGATATCCAATATTTTAGCTACTATGCTTATAAGATAGACCGGCTCATCGTAGTGGTGCATCTTCTACTCCTTTGGTAGTTTTTCTCTCATCATCTCAACAAGATCACTATCTAGCGACTCTACATCTGGCAAGATGATATCTGCCTTAAGGTAGAGATCACCTCTTTTTTTGGTTGATCTATTCATAACACCCATCTCTTTTACTCGAAACTTCTGACCACTCTTAGTCCCTTTTGGAACTTTAAGCGTAATCTGCTTCTCCAGCGTCTGCACATCTACTTTTCCACCAAAAAGTGCTGTATGTAATTTTAGCTCAAACGACTTAACAAGATCATACCCCTCTTTGACATACTCGTTACTACTGGCAACACTAACCTTGATGTACAGATCACCTACTCTGCCACCCATCTGCTTACCCTTAGAGCGCACTCTAAGTTTTTCACCATTTTTGATGCCTGGTGGTATCTTGATGTCAAAACTGTCTGAGTTTATGCTAATGTTGTGTTTACCTCCAAGTACTGATACTTGAAATGGTATAGTGATGGTTGTCTCAACATCCAGATTTGGTTGTGTATGAGAGCTAAAACCGCCAGCAGAGCCAAAGCCACCTTGTGCTCCAGCAAAGCCTCCACCAAACATCTGGCGTAAAATCTCATCAAGATCTACACCACCACCTTGAGATCTAGCAAAGTCACTAAAGTCTTGCCCACCAAACATGCTATCACCCAGCTGATCATACTGTGCTTTTTTCTCTTTATCGCTAAGGACCTCATAAGCAGCATTGATCTCTTTAAACTTCTCTTCCGCTCCAGCATCTTTATTTACATCTGGATGGTACTGTCGCGCAAGCCTTCGATATGCTTTTTTGATCTCCGCCTCTGATGCGCCCTCGCTAACTTCTAATGTCTTATATAAACTCTTACTCACTCTCTAAAACCTTCTCTATATTTTTAGTGAGATTGTAACATATAACTTGAGTCTAAGTCAATCAACCCTGCTTCTACCATCTCTCTATTTTCATATAAAAATCACAACTTCCTACTAAAAATTCAGTAAGTTCATTTCTACAAAACCCCGTCATTGCCAGTTGTGATTCATCACTATCGTTGCATGCCAGTCACTGCTAGTCCAAGTTTGCTAAACACAATCAACCCATCTTTAATGCTTCAGTCGAAAACCAAGTTATCTATCCATTCATAGCTTGCAGTATATATCATTATTAAAACTCCTTTTCTATTTTTTGGAGGTAGTTTCTTAGACTTTTTTGCATAATCTAACATCTGCTTAATATCTTTATTGTACTTTCTAGTATCTCCAGAAACTATTTTAGATACTCTGCGAACATCTTTAATTTCTTTTGCCACAGCATCACAGTGTCAATATTTTGTCAATAAGAATATCCTATCTCTGCAATATCATCTACAATATCAGCATAACAAATATTTTGATTTAAACTTTTAATAATGTCTTCATTGAGTGCTTTATGTTCAAAGATATATTGAACTACCTTTTCACTTAATTCTATCTCATAGTACTCTTCCGCCCATTGTCTGTATAGGCTTGTATCACCTGTTAGAAATTTTAAATAAGGTAGATTTTCAGATATGGGTTTTGAAATCCATC
>JAMONY010000048.1 GCA_027066325.1 Helicobacteraceae bacterium
CAAATGTTCTATTAAGTAGTTTAGTGTATAATCCGCTATGAGTAGTTTAAAAGTTGCAGCCAAAAAGAGATTTGGACAGAATTTTTTGGTGGATAAGACTATTTTGTACAAGATCATCGAAGCGATGCCCAATAGCGAGCATAAAATTGTAGAGATTGGACCTGGCTTAGGTGATTTGACTAGATATCTAGTTGATGTCAAAAGTGTTGAAGCTTTTGAGGTCGATACTGATCTATGCAAGCATATAAAAGAGAGCTTTAAAGATGAGCTAGAGCTTGGCAGATTGAGACTACACTGTGGTGATGTTCTTGATTGCTGGAGTAGCTCACTGATTGATGAGTCGTATGATCTTGTGGCAAACCTGCCATACTACATTGCGACCAACATCATCTTAAGGGCTCTTAAAGATGACAACTGTTCATCTTTGCTTGTTATGGTTCAGCGTGAAGTTGCGCAGAAATTTTCTGCATCACCCGGAGATAGAGATTTTGGTAGTTTGAGCATTATTGCGCAGAGCGTGGCAGAGGCTAAGATAGTCACTATAGTACCGCCATCTGCATTTGATCCAGAGCCAAAGGTTGACTCTGCTGTACTATTTTTAGATAAGCACAGAAGCAGAGCTGATGATGACTTTGAGGCTATGCTTAGAGTAGCATTTGCTCAACCACGCAAAACTCTTGTTAAAAATCTCTCGGCGCACTACACCAGATCTGTTATCACAACTACACTTAATGAGTGTGGATATGTGGCTACAGTTCGACCTCATCAAGTCTCAACACAAGACTATCACCGGCTTTATTTAAGCCTAAGAAAATAGACAACTACTAAAAGGAGTAGCAATGAGCGAAGAGAATAGTACACCAGTGCCACCATCAAAAGAGAAAAACTCAGAACAGAGTAGGGCACCAAGACAGCAAAATCGTAACCGTCCACCAAGATCAGGGCAGGGTACGCAAAATAGAAAAGATGGCTCACAACCAAAATCTAACAAGCCAAATCAGAACCGTAATCGATCAAGCGGAGCAAAGAAAAATCGTCGCCGAAATGCGCCAGCACCAACTGACAAGGCTCTACTTGAGTGTGCAAGAGAGAATGAGAGAGCGCAGCAAAAAAGAGTCACTCCATATATAAAAATGGATCCTCAAAGTAAGGCTAAGATCCGCATCACACCACTTGGCGGGCTTGGCGAAATTGGTGGTAACATCGCTGTTTTTGAGACTGAAAATGAGGCAATACTTATAGATGTTGGCATGAGTTTTCCAGATGAGGAGATGCACGGTGTTGATATACTTGTGCCAGATTTCACATACCTCAAAGAGATAAAAAATAAGATTGTAGCTATCATCATCACACACTCACACGAAGATCATATAGGGGCTATGCCGTACCTATTTAAAGAGATGCAGTTTCCTATATATGCTACTGCTTTGCCTCTAGCTATGATAGGCAACAAGTTTGATGAACATCACCTCAAAGAGTTCCGTAAATTTTTTCGCCCTATTCAGAAACGGAAAGTCTATGAGATAGGAAAAGATTTTAAAGTAGAGTGGCTACATATGACTCACTCTATCATAGACTCATCATCACTAGCTATCACAACAGAAGCTGGTACCATCATACATACGGGTGATTTTAAGATAGACCACACTCCAGTAGATGGATTTACTGCAGACCTGCACCGTTTAGCTCATTATGGTGAAAAAGGTGTCTTGGCACTACTGTCAGACTCAACAAACTCTTACAATAAAGATGCAACTCCTAGTGAGATCTCTGTAGCTCCTGCGCTTGATCGTGTATTTACAAAAGCAAAAGGGCGTATCATACTATCTACCTTTAGCTCAAACATACACCGTGTGCTTCAAGCCATACAGACTGGTATAAAACACAATCGTAAAGTGTGTGTTATAGGCAGATCCATGGAGCGCAATCTTGAAGTTGCAATGCAGTATGAGTACATAAAACTACCTAAAAATATATTTGTAGATGCTGATGATGTAGCTCGCATGAATGACCGTGAAGTGCTCATAGTAACAACAGGCTCTCAAGGTGAGCCAAACTCTGCTCTTTTTAGAACAGCAATAGGTGAGCATAGACACATAAAGATAAAACCAAATGATCTTATCATACTATCTTCAAGAGCCATACCTGGCAACGAAGGCTCAATCTCAAAGATGTTAAACTACCTAGAGCGTGCAGGCGCTAAGATAGCTAGAGATAGAGATCTGCATGTATCAGGACATGCTAGCATAGAGGAGCAAAAACTCATGCTGCGTCTTGTTAAGCCTAAGTTTTTTATACCAGTTCATGGTGAGTATAACCATGTTATGCGTCACAAAGAGACCGGTATGGCTTGTGGTATCGCTGAGCGCAATATCTACCTACTAAGTGATGGTGAGTGTATTGAGGTGACACCAAAATATATGCGCAAAGTTAAGACGGTTAAGACTGGTAAAACTTACATAGACAATCAGAGCAATCACCAGATAGAAGATGACATAGTCATAGATAGACAGAAGATGGCAACTGAAGGTGTGGTTATGATCATAGCTCAGATCAGCAAATCAGACTCTAAACTCATAAGTGCGCCAAAAGTCTCTACATTTGGTATAGTTCCAGATAAACAAGATAGAGCATTTGCAAAAGAGATGGCAGATGTATTAGAGTTATTTTTACTCAACCTAAAACCTGGTATCATAGAGAATCAACGCGCTATGGAAAATGATCTTAGACAGGTAGTTAGAAAACATATCTACCGTAAGATGAAAAAATATCCACTTATTGTACCTACGCTACTATTAATGTAGTAGTGGGTCTGTTAACTTAAATTGTTGATAAATAAAAAGGGTAGATACTAGCCAAAAGGCTAGTGAAAAAGTTTACCGTTATGGTAAAAATGGGTTTGCATATAGTGCAATAAGTGCGATTACTAGAGTGTAGATAACCTGCGCTTCGATCATCGCTAGAGCGATAAACATTGTAGTCATTAGCTTTCCGCCAAGACCTGGGTTTCTTGCAGTTCCTGCTATTGTTGCAGCAGCTGTGTGACCCATACCGATCGCGCCACCAAGAGCAGCAAGACCAAGACCAACACCAGCAGCTATCATAGAGTAAGCTTTTAGCGTCTGGTTTGCAACCTCAGCCTCCGCAGCAAATAGTGATGCACCAAATGCCACCATCAAAAATAGAATCTTTTTCATAAGATCTCCTATACAAAAATATGTCAAAGTCTGTTCGGCTTGCGTATCCCTACTAATCACTTTGCAGGTGAAATTATACCCTTTGAGGCTAAGTATAATATTAAATATGTGATAATAACAGATGCAGACTTTTTTTGAGACCATTTTAATCAAAAATACAGAACCCTTACACCTAGAGTATCACCAAAAAAGGGTAGATTACACAAGCAACTCTTTAGGCTTCAAGCCACCTATTTTACGCGATATAATCAAAAAACCAAACGCTAAAGACCTAAAGTGCAAGGTGAGTTATGCAGATAGATTTTACAAAGTTGAGCTTATGCCACTTCAGATACGAGAGATGAGCTCTTTGTGTCTTGTTGTAGATGATGAGATAGAGTACAGGTATAAAAGTAGCCAAAGAGATAGGCTCAATAGACTCTATGAAAAGAGAGGCTCATGCAGTGATGTGCTTATCATCAAAAACTCACTTATTACTGATACAACAGTTGCTAATGTCGCTTTTTTTGATGGCAAAAGATGGTTAACTCCATCATCAGTACTACTTAAAGGTACAACAAGAGCTAGGCTCATTGAGAGTGGATTCTTACAAGAGAGTAAGATAGAGCTAAAGATGTTACACAATTTTCAAAAAATAGCCGTCATGAACGCTCTAATAGGATTTGTAGAGCTAAAAAAGGGTATAATTTTCAAAAAATAGGTGAAGAGATGCTAGAGAAAGTAGCAGATAACAGAGAGTTTAGAGAGATGATGCGCCAACATATAGAACAGACTATGTTTGTGCTATTTGAAAATAGTATAGAGTTTGGTATATATTGTGATTTTGAGCATATATCATTTGATCCTGAGCTACCAGAGTATATTACAGAAAATTTTGAACAAGCTACACTTTTTTTACTAGCTGGTTACACATATGAGAGTGCTAGAGTAGAGAGTGATATGCTTATATTTGAGGCTGGTTTTGGTGAGGAGAACATAGGTAGTCTTGTAACTGTTCCTCTGCTATCTATCATGCAGATTATTGTTGATGGGTCACCAATTTTGATTAACATAGCCCAACATAAAGCACAAACAACAGAAAATAGTGAGCAGAACTCAATGGAAGCTCTACTCTCAAACCCTAAAAATAGAAAGTTTTTGCAGTAACTATATCTTAGATCTCATAGTTAACAAAAAGTCTACTACATTTGTAATAAAAGCGTCATGTTTGCGATCTTTTAGGTAAGCTATATAAAATTTACGGCTTATAACATGTTTTCTTAAGCGCGCCTCAAATAGCCTACCATCTGCAATCTCATTCTCTATAACATGGCGTGATATGATAGAGACTGTTTGTCGTTCACTTGATTTTGATGCGCGAAGTACTGCCTCTTTTATAGCTGTTGGTGACTGCATAACACCTATCACTTTAAATAGATCACGATCAAGACCTAAGTCATCAAATGCCTCTTCAACTAGCTTTTGAGTATGAGACTGCTCATCACGAAAGATCCAGTCAAATTTATTAAACTGCTCTTTTTTGATAACATTTGATAGAGGCTGATTTGAGAATACAACTAGCTCATCATCTGTCCACTCACGATAGACTACACCCTCACGAAAGATAGGAGACTCTATAAGAGCTACATCAATCTTTTTAGCCTCAAGTTCATCTAAAATCTCACCAGATAGTGCAACATTTAAATGTACCTCATTCTCAATCTTCTCTTTTATGTCGCTAAGATATGATGGTATAACATAGTTACCTATAGAGTACGAAGCACCCATTACAAAAGTGAACTCTTTGTTGATGATTCTTAAAAGCTCTTTTTGAGAGTTATTGATCGCTTTTTCTAGCTTAGTAGCTATACGAAATAGATCCTCACCCTCTTTTGTGAGTTTAACGCCACTCTTTTTTCTCTCTAAGACTCTAGTATCAAGGTAATCCTCAATAAATCGAATCTGTTGAGTTACAGCTGGCTGTGAAATGCCTAACTTTGCAGAAGCCTTAGAGAAACTCTTCTCTTTTACAATTGTAAGAAAAGTGTGTAGTTTTGTAAAGTCTTTTAACATGTTATCCCTTTTTATAAGCCCTCGCTATGAGAGAGCTTATCTTTTTAAATAATGAAATAATAGTAAAAGTATAACAACAAATGATAATAATTGCAATTAATATATAAAATTTTATATATAATTCAGCTTATACTACCAAAAAGTTGTCCATGAAGTGTAAGTGCGGCACGATCACTCATGGAGGCTATGTAGTCTGCTATTACACGATGTTGTGAGCGATATTTAAGTTGCTCTTTATAGATAGATGGCAACATCTTACTCTCTTGGTTTAGTGCTCTATATAGACCTATAATCGCCTGTTTGCCACTATACATTTTACGCATAATCTTTGGATGTTGATATAGATTTTGAAATAAAATTCTCTTTAACTCCTTAATCTCTCTCTCCAAAGTAGCATCAAAGCCTATGGGTATTTTATGACTACTTAAGAGCCTATCTGTAGTGATATTTGATCTTGAGTATTCAAGCATAGAGTAGACTAAGTGATTTATAAGATGAGAACTAAAGCGATAGCGAAAGATCTGAGTATCTTTATCAACAATCCCCTCATCTTCTACTTTTTGAAGTATCTCACCTATCAAAGAGCTACTCTGTAGTGTATCAAAAGATATAAGCCCTGAATTGATGCCATCATCTATATCATGACTTATATATGCTATCTCATCAGAACGATCTACTATCATCGCCTCTAAGCTTGGATGATACTCCAGCTCAAAAATTTCTACTAACTCTTGTGGTAGAAATGGTTTTTTATAAGGATATGAGTGTTTTAGTAACCCTTCTAATGTTGCATAAGTGAGATTTAATCCATCAAATTCTCTATATCTCTTCTCAAGCTTTGTTACAACTCTGAAACTCTGAAAATTGTGCTCAAATCCACTCTTAAATCCATCATCTTTTATACACTCATCTAGTGCATCACCACCTATGTGTCCAAAAGGTGTATGTCCTAGATCATGTGCTAATGCAATAGACTCTGCTAGTGACTCTTCCAGATTTAGATGTTTTGTAATTGATCTAGCTATCTGACTCACCTCTATAGAGTGAGTAAGTCTTGTACGAAAAAAGTCACCTTCGCTATTTAGAAAAACTTGTGTTTTGTACTCTAGTTTACGAAAATTACTAGAGTGTATAATGCGGTCTCTATCTCTTGCATATGGTGAACGAAAATCATCTAAAGTGTTAAAAAATCGCTCTTCTCTTCTCAACCTAACTACTCTTTATGATAAGATCTAAGTATCTCTTAGGGGTCTTTATCTTCATCTCTTGTGCAAGCCATCTTATCTGAAAATATGCAGAACCACTATCTCTAAGTGTAAAGTAGTTTTTTAGACTTCTAAGGTTAAATGTAACAACCATATCTACTTTGAAGTTATCTGTTACAATATGTTTAAAAGCATCACCTACATTTCGTTTCTTCTTACCATCTTGTAAAGCTTCATAACACCTATCTGCATCATCTGTATATCTTAATAGATAATCTAGTGAACTCTTAGCTATAGCTATGCTATTAAAATCATCTACTGCTGTTGATTGATATAGTAGTTTATCATACATGGAACCAATCTCAATGATATTATATTTTACTGTTGTTGTTACAAACATATCAAAAGATAGTAGCTTATCTATAAACCATACTCTAGGCTCTTGTGAGTGTTGTGAAGCTACAAAAGCATTGATAATACTACTCATCGTATATCGAGTACTCCTAACAGAGATAGACTGTATGCGATGTCTAGCATGCTCTTGAAGCACACCTCTTGAAGTACCGCGGATAAGATAGCTAAGATTTGCATGTTCTAGTATAGAGTGATGGAAGTGTGTCCACGCTAGATCTTTAAGTAGCTTTGAGTCATCTATATCATTTATCTCAGATATCTTAGAATCTGATGGTATACTATCTTTGATATCTCTAATAGCACAATTCTCACTCATACTAAATGAGTCATAACAAGTCCTAGCAGAGACCTCACATACACCAATGCCGCTATCTTGTAGTAGAACCACGGTTGGTTTACTATACTCTATGCCATACATCTGTTTCATACCTATAAGTATATCACTTTAACTTTAATCTTACTCTTTGAGAGTGAGTAATTGCTACTGCTATAGCATCACTAACATCTAGAGGTTTAATCTGCTCTCTTATGCCAAGCAATCTCTGAACCATAAAAGCTACCTGCTCTTTTGAAGCTTTTGCTTTACCAGTTAGTGCTTTTTTAACCTGCAAAGGTGTATATTCTGCAAACTCTCCAAACTCTTGAAGTAGCTTTAGACTCACCGCTCCCCTAAACTGTGCTAACTTTAAAACTGTCTTTGGATTGTGTGCATAAAATATATCTTCCATAGCAACCTCATCAATAGAGTGTTCTGCAAATATCTGCTCTATCGCCTCTGCAATCTGCGGTATCTGATACTGTAGTTTTTCAGCTTTTATCTTTATGACACCAGCCTCTACAAGAGAGATTTTAGAGTGTTGCATCGATATAAGAGCATATCCACAAGCTCTAGTACCAGGATCTATACCAAGTATAATCAATAAACTTCCTTGTTCACATTTGTGAAAAACTTTATTCACATGTCATGATACCTAAAATTGAGCTCTTGTCTGCTATAATTTTACAATTATTCACATAACAATTCACATACATGTGAAAAGATGAGGCACGATATGAATATTGGCAATACTGTATTAGAGATGTTAAAAGATGAGGTAACTGAAGTTGAGTATGATCGTTTCATAAAACAGCTAAACTATAATGCTCGCTCATCCAAAAGTGATATAGCTATATTTGATGCGCCAAATCAACTAGTAGCAAACTGGATCAAAACACGATATACACAAAAATTGGAGCAGCTATTTGAGTTAAAAACCTCATTTAGAGTGGTAGTAAAAATACAGGCAAAAAAGGGTAAAACAGGCTCTGTAAAAAACTCTGCAACTACCCAAACATCATCAAGTGAAAATATCCGTCAAAATACACTAAATCCATCTTATACATTTGAAAATTTTATCACAGGTGCATCAAATCAGTTTGCATACTCAGCTGCAAAAAGTGTTAGTCAAAAACCAGGGGAGATCTATAATCCTCTATTTTTATATGGTGGAGTAGGACTTGGAAAGACTCACCTTATGCAAGCCATAGGCAATACAGTCATAAACCATGGTAAAAATATTATCTATACTACAGTTGAACAGTTTTTAAATGATTTTACAAGACATCTTCACAACAATAACATGGATAGCTTTAAAAGTAAATATCGCCAATGTGATCTACTTCTCATAGATGATGTACAATTTTTGAGCAACAAAATACAGACTCAAGAGGAGTTTTTTCACACATTTGAAGAGTTACGCAATAGTGGCAAACAGATTGTTATGACATCAGATAAGCCACCAAAAAAGATCACGGGTCTAGAGCAGAGACTACAGAGTCGTTTTGAGTGGGGTTTAGTTACAGATATACAGCCACCAGAACTTGAAACAAAGATAGCAATTATCAAAAAAAAGTGTGAGATCAACAGAGTAACATTAGATAATGATGTCATAAATTATATAGCAACAGTTATAGATAATAACACTAGAGAGATAGAAGGAATACTATCAAAATTACATGCATATGCTCAACTAATGCATCAAGATATCACTCTAGATTTTACAAAAAATGTTCTTCGTGAGCAGCTACAAGAGAAGCAAAATAGTGTAGATATAGACTCCATACTAAAAACAGTAGCACATGAGTTAAATGTAAAACCATCAGAGATCAGATCTAAAAATCGCTCACGCATTGTAGTGTATGCTAGAAGGGTAGCCATATATCTCACAAGAGAGCTAACACAACTCTCAATGCCACAAATAGCGCAATATTTTGGTATGAAAGATCATACAGCAGTTAGCCATACAATGAAAAAAATAAACTCACTTTTTGAAAACGATGAAGAGTTTAAGATCAAAATAGATGAGCTTTACAATAAAATCTCATCTTCAAAGAGGAATTAATTATATTATTTATACATTTTATGTATAATCTGGTAAAATTGTTTATGAAGTTTTGTACTAGATGTGAAAATATGTGATGAAATACAACTAAACTTTTCACATCTCAAAGTTCGCTAGATAGAGTGTTTGTAGCTAGATTTCACCTATTCACGCTATACTACTACTATCTATTAAAATATTATAATTATAGAGGGTTCGTGATGAAAATCAAAATATCAAAAAGTATCTTAGAAAATCTATTGGCATACTCTGTACCATTCATTGAAAAAAAAGATGAGTCTGCTATAACATCACATATCTACATAGAGTCATCAGCATCAAACACTCTTCTAATAAAAGCAACTGATAATGAGATAGGATTAAACATACAGACCTCTCAACTAACCATAGATGAACCAGGTATAGCAACTGCTAATGGTAAAAAATTACTAGACATAGTTAGGATATTAAAAGATGGTGAGATAGATATACAGACCTCAGCAAATACTCTAACTATAAAACAGGATCACTCACTATTTAAACTCCCTATGTTTAACGCTTCAGAGTATCCACAGTCTCTCATTTTAGATGATGAATTGCCAGTTAACATAGACTCAAAAGATCTTATAAGTTCACTAAAAAAGATCTCACCAGCTATAGACTCTAACAATCCAAAATTTGAGTTAAATGGTGCTCTTATAGACTTTAAAGATAACAAGATCAATTTTGCAGCAACTGATACAAGAAGATTAGCAGTTGTTGAGATAGAGAGTCAAACACCTACACAATTATCTCTAATCATCCCAAAAAAAGCTATTTTAGAGATTCAAAAACTTTTTTGCAATAATATATCAATCTATTATAATCAGACAAATCTTATGATAAAATCTGATCAATTTACATTTTTTACAAAACTTATAAATGGTCAATTCCCAGAATTTAAAAGAATCATACCAACCTCTACAAGACTTAGTATCACACTCAATAAGAGCACAATTATAGATGCTATAAAACAGATTACAACAGTATCACAAGATATTAAAATAACTTTTGAATCAGATCAAATTCAGTTTGATAGTCTAAATGAAGACAATATCAAAGCTTCAACCCAGATAGAGTCTAAAACAGATGTAGATGAGACATTTTTATTGGCATTTAATAGCAGATATATTTTAGATTTTTTATCTCACATAGATGAACAAACTTTTACAATAGAGCTTAATGAACCAACTCTACCATTTGTACTTAAAAGTCAAAACTTTAAAACAGTCATAATGCCTATTATCATCTAAAAAAATATTTAACCGTATATTTAACTCTTTTTGGATAAAATAGCCCAATTTTACTTCTTTTAGAGGAGATGGTGTGCAACAAAATTATGGCGCTAGCAATATCAAAGTTCTTAAAGGACTTGAAGCTGTACGAAAACGACCAGGAATGTATATTGGTGATACAGGTCATAGAGGTCTTCACCATTTAGTATATGAGGTTATAGATAACTCCATAGATGAAGCTATGGCAGGTCACTGTGACACCATAACTGTAACTTTAACTAAAAATGGGACAGCTAAAGTCTCAGATAATGGTAGAGGTATACCTACTGATATGCACCCTACAGAGGGCATATCTGCGGCAACTGTTGTACTTACTGTACTACATGCTGGTGGTAAGTTCGATAAAGATACTTATAAAGTCTCAGGTGGTCTTCACGGTGTTGGTGTATCTGTTGTAAATGCTCTAAGTTCTGAACTTAAGATGACTATACACAGAGATAAAGAGACTTATGAGCAAGAGTTTAGGTTAGGTATACCACAAGAGCCTATCAAAGTAGTAGGTAGTACACGCAAACACGGTACAACCATAGAGTTTGCTCCTGATCCATCCATCTTTACTGAAATAACAACCTTTGATTATGAGTATCTTAGTAGAAGATTTAAAGAGTTAGCATACCTAAACCCACAAATCAAAATAGTTTTTATAGATGAGAGAGATAGTAAGAGTGAGACTTATCATTTTGAAGGTGGTATAAGTCAATTTGTACAAGATCTCAACAAAAGAGTACAGGTATCATCACCATATGAGTTTAATGCAAAGATAGAAGATATAGAGGTAGATATTGCTATCATGTACAATGATGCTTATGATGAGAAAGTCTATAGTTTTGTAAATAATATTAGAACTCCAAATGGTGGAACTCATGAGGCTGGATTTAGAGCAGCACTCACTAGAGCTATCTCAAACTATAACTCTCAAAATGGTAATGCAAAAGAGAAAGATATTAAAATAAGTGGAGATGATGTAAAAGAGGGTCTTATATGTATCATATCTACTAGAGTCCCAGAGCCACAGTTTGAAGGTCAAACTAAAGGTAAACTTGGTAATACATATGTAAGACCGCTAGTGCAGAAGTTATCATATGAAAAATTATCCAAATATTTTGAAGAGAATCCACTCGAAGCAAAACAGATAGTTCAAAAGGCTCTTCTTGCTGCTAAAGGTAGAGAAGCTGCTAAAAAAGCTAGAGATTTAACGCGTCGTAAAGATGCTATGAGTGTTGGAACACTACCTGGAAAATTGGCAGATTGCCAAAGTAAAGATGCAACTATCAGTGAGATATACCTAGTGGAGGGCGACTCAGCAGGTGGTTCAGCAAAACAGGGTAGAGATCGTGTTTTTCAAGCTATCTTACCTCTAAAGGGTAAGATTTTAAATGTAGAGAAAGCTAGATTAGAGAAGATACTAAAATCAGATGAAATCACCAACATGATAACAGCTCTTGGGTGTGGCATAGGTGAAGAGTTTGATGAGCAAAAATTACGATATCATAAGATTATTATCATGACAGATGCAGATGTAGATGGCTCACATATTCAGACACTTCTACTCACATTTTTCTTTAGATATTTTCCAACTATTGTTAGTAATGGATATCTATACTTGGCACAACCTCCACTTTATCGTTATAAAAAAGGTAAAAAAGAGATCTACTTTAAAAATGATAGTGATATGAATGAGTTTCTCATAAGTAACGGAGTAGAGTCACTACAGATAGAGGGTATAGGTCATAATGATTTGGTATCTTATTTTAAGATGTTAGATCACTATAATAGCTCTTTAATTTCACTAGATAGACGCTACTCACTTACAGAACTTATACGCTATTTTATTGAAAATCCAGATATTATAGGGTTGGATTCTACTAAACTTTTTAAAGAGGTAGATAAATTTTTAAAAGATAGAGGGTACAATATCTTATCAAAAACTATAACAGATGATAAGATTCATATATTTGTTCAGACAAGTAGTGGTATGGAAGAGCTTATTATTGATGATGAGCTATTTAGCGCACCACATTTTAGTGAAGCTGTATATGTTTACAACAAGATAAAAGAGTGGGATATAGATCTAGATAATGATCCACTTATAGTTTTAGAAGAGGTTAAAGAGTATGCTAAAAAAGGCTCATATATTCAAAGATATAAAGGTCTAGGTGAGATGAATCCTGAACAGTTATGGGAGACTACTATGACACCTGAAAATCGTGTACTTTTGCGTGTAACCATAGAGGATGCAGTATCTGCTAGTGATACTTTTAACCTCTTTATGGGTGATGAGGTTGAACCGCGTAGAAACTACATACAGACACATGCAAAAGATGTTAAACATCTGGATGTATAATGCTCTATTCAGAACTACAAGAGAGACAGAATCGTTTTAAATTAGCACTTAGAATGGGGTTACCACTCTTTTTGTTAGCTATTATAAGTATATCTTCTATGCTTATAACCTATTTTTCAAAGATACCATCAAATTTTATCATAGCCTCAGTTGCACTGTTGGCTATTATGATCTACTATCTATTTTATCTTATATATCAAGGCTTTAGTGAGAGGATAACAGATCCTGTAACAAAAGCTTTTTCACGCGAATATTTTACAAAATATATAGACTCAAAGATAAAAAAAAAGCTCTACACAGTTGTACTATTTAGCATAGATAATTTACAAGAGATCAACTCTCAATATGGATTTTTAAATGGTGATATAGTATTGAGAAAAAGTGTAAAATTGCTCAATGAGTATTTCAGTGAAAAGATAGCACAACAAGTTAGTATTGTTCACTTTAAAGGCGGAGATTTTATAGTTGTTATAGAGGGTTCAAAAGAGTTATATCGTAGCACTATAGAGCTTATGTTTATAAAGTTTAAAGAGATAAGTATAGATGAGATAGAGATCAATATCTCAGGTGCTATGAGTGATACAACACATATAGATAGCTTTGAGATGGCAGCTCAAAGACTCTTTGAGTTGCAGTTAGAAGATAGAGATATGTTTGATGATGATGAGATAGATCTAAGCAGGCTTGATACTATGGTAATTAAAGCAGTAGAAGATAGATCATTCTCCTATAGATATCAAGTAGTTTTTAGAGATAGTGAGAGATACATATGTGAACTATCGATAAAACTCATCATAGAAGATGGTAAACTTATCCATCAAAAGCGGTTTATGCCTATAGTTAGTAAACTTGGGCTTTTACGCTCTTTTGATGAGGCTACCGTTAATCATGCTATAGATCTTATACCAACTCTTAAAAGTGAAATCGTTGCAGTTACTATCTCACCATCTACTCTTAGAAGTAATCTATTTTTAGAGAAGATGATTATACTATTTTCCAATAATGAGACTTTAAAAAATAGACTGCTATTTATCATAAGTGAATATAGCTATTTTTACAATATTGAACACTTCAATAACCAGATTCAAGCCTATAGACGCGCTGGTATTAAGATAGCCATAGATAGAGTAGGTGGGCTTCACTCATCATTTAGATATTTTAGTGAGATAGATGTTGATGTGATCCGTTTTGAGACTCATTTTACTAAAGAGTTGAGTAGCAATAAGATTCAAGCAGTGCTTAAAGGCATCACAAATAGTGCAAAAATTCTAAAGACTAAGAGCTGGATAAGATTGATTGAGAATCAGGAGCAGTTAGATATTGTAAAAAGCATAGATATTGATCTGATACAAGGTAATTTTTTAGCACCTATAGATACATTTAAAGATAAAGGTAGAGAGTGAAATACGGAGAGAGAGCAGTAGAAGAGTTTGATATAGAAAAAGATTTAGAGATATGGAAAAATTCACATAAGCGAGACTATCTAGTTAAGATAACTCTACCAGAGTTTAGCTGTTTATGCCCTAGAAGTGGTTACCCAGATTTTGCAACTATATACCTAGAGTATATACCTTCTGAGTGGGTAGTTGAGTTGAAGGCTATTAAGCTCTATATTAACTCATTTCGTAACCGTTATATCTCACATGAAGATAGTGCCAATGAGATATATGAGGCTTTAGAGCAGAAGTTAAAACCAAAATATATAAAACTATTAGTGGAGTTTAATCCACGAGGTAATGTCCACACAAGCATAGAGATAGATAGCACAAAAATAGAGGTGAGATAGTATGGGAAGAGCATTTGAGTATAGAAAAGCGGCAAAAGAGAAGCGGTGGGGCAATATGTCGAGGATATTTCCAAAATTAGCTAAATCTATCACCATGGCAGCAAAAGCTGGAAGTAGTGATCCAGATATGAATCCACAGTTAAGACTTGCTATTAGTAATGCTAAAAATCAAAATATGCCAAAAGATAACATAGAAGCAGCTATTAAGCGAGCAAGTGGCAAAGATGCAGCTGACATAAGTGAGGTTAACTTTGAAGGCAAAGCAGCTTATGGAGCACTCATATTTGTAGAGTGTGCAACTGATAACAATACAAGAACAGTTGCAAATGTGCGTAGCTATTTTAACAAACTAGGTGGAGAGTTATTAAAAAATGGCTCATTAGAGTTTATGTTTGATAGAAAAGCACTATTTTTAATAGAAAAAGGTGACATAGATTGTGAAGAGCTAGAGCTAGAGCTTATAGATGCAGGTTTAGAGGAGTTGGTTGAACATGAGGATGATCTCTATCTCTATGGAGACTATACATCATTTGGAACATTAGCACAAGCTTTAGAGAGTATGGGTATAGATGTTAAAAAAGCCTCTTTACAACGCATACCAAATAATCCTCAACCATTTAGTGAAGAGCAGATGGTAGAGGTTGAGAAACTTATAGACCGTCTAGAAGAGGATGATGATGTCCAAGCTGTATATACCAATATAGAGTAAAATATGAAAAAACAGACTAAGATACTTGCAACGCTAGGACCATCATCACAAAGTGTTGATACAATAGTGCAGATGATAAGAGCTGGTGCTAATCTATTTAGACTCAACTTTAGCCATGGTACACATGAGTATCATAAACAGATGTTAGACAAGGTACAAAAAGCTTCAGAGCAGTGTGGGCTTTTTGTAGGTATCTTACAAGATATAAGTGGTCCAAAAGTGCGCATAGGTGAAGTAGATGGTAGGTTAGAGCTAGAGAGTGGTGATCTGTTAGAGTTTGTAAGAGATGATGTTATTGGCTCATTTATAGAGCCTCATAGAGCGCGTGTTAGTCTAAATCAACCAGTATTACTAGATAGAGTTGAGGTTGATCAGATGATATTTTTAGCAGATGGTAGCTTGCGTACTAAAGTGATATCTAAAGATTCCAATACTGTTATCTGTGAAGTGCAAAATAGCGCCACCATCACATCAAAAAAAGGTGTAAACTTTCCTCAGACAGTATTGGGGTTAGATGTTTTAACTCAAAAAGATAGAGATGATATGGCATGGGGTGTTAAACATGGTGTAGATTTTATGGCTATCTCATTTGTACAGTCTGCAAAAGATATGCAAGATGCAAGAGATCACCTATCTTCACTAGGCGGAACTCAGCAGTTAGTAGCAAAGATTGAGAAGTTTGATGCGGTTGAGAACATAGACTCTATACTTAAACTAAGTGATGCTATCATGGTAGCAAGAGGTGATCTTGGTATTGAGATACCATATTTTAAAGTACCAACCGTACAGAAGATGCTCATCAAAAAAGCAAATGAAGCTCACAAACCAGTCATAACAGCTACTCAGATGCTACTATCTATGACCTCTTCAGAGAGAGCTACAAGGGCAGAGATATCAGATGTTGCAAATGCAGTACTTGATGGTACTGACTGTGTAATGCTCTCAGAAGAGAGTGCGGTAGGAGAGTATCCTATCAAGTCAGTAGTAGCTATGACACATACTATTGTTGAAATCGAGAAGATATATCCACACTATAAACTCTCTACATTTACTAACAATGATGAGATGGACGCTATCAATGAGTCAGCGGTTTTGATGTCAAAACGGATCAATGCAAAGGCGATACTAGCTATCACAAGTTCAGGACAGTCTGCTAAAAAACTATCACGCTATCGTCCAAAAAAACCGATTTTAGCAGTAACTCATGATATCGTAACAGCAAGATCACTTACGCTAGTATGGGGAGTTGCTCCAGCATTTTTAACACTTACAGATAGTGTAGATGAGATGCTTATAGAGGTTATTCAGAGCGGGATAGCTAGAGGAGTGTTAGATAAAAATAGCTCATATATCTTAACAGCAGGTGATCCTGTAGGAGTACCTGGTACAACCAATACCATAAAAATTTTACGCAAAAATGAGATAGAGTATTTTGCTTCAGCAACCCTAAAGCAGTGTACTCAAGAGATGCCACGCGGATAGGTCAAAAACTAAAGCACTATAACCTCTAACTCCAGTTCTATATCATATCTTTGTAGCACTCTTTTTTTTGCTAACTCTATGAGTGTTATGGCATCTTGATAGGTACCTTCTCCTAAATTTACTAAGAAGTTGGCATGTCTATCGCTAAATGCCATGTCTGCTATGCGGTACCCTTTAAGTCCAACTAACTCTATGAGTTTACCAGCATACTCTTGTGGTGGGTTCTTGAAGAGACTGCCAGCACTTGGCTCTTTTGGTTGATTGACTCTTAAGCCTTTAAATAGCTCTATTTTTCTCTCATCAAATCCATTTTGTAGAGTAAACTTTGCTTCAAATATGACATCTTTGATATCACTATATCTGTACAAAAACTCTGCTTTATCTGCATCTATCCAGCCATGTTTGGTACGAAAAGAGAGCAGGTAGTTGCTAGTCTCATACTCTTTAAGCCCAGCATTCATCTTTATAGCACCACCTATAGTACCTGGCAGGTGTGATAAGAACTCAAAATTTGCTATGTTGTGTTTACGACAAAATGAGACAACTCGACCATTTGGCGTAGCTGCACCTATGTGTAGAGTCTGATCTGTTATTTTGATAAAACTAAACTTTTTAGAGAGCTTCATTAGAGGGGGTGGAGTAGGGCTAAATAGTATATTTGTAGCTCCTGCTATGAGGACTCTACTAGATGGATACTCATCTGAGTCTATGATAAAGAGCTCAACTACACCACCTATGCCTATAGAGCTTAGGCGTGAGAGATTAGCTTTAACTAAACCTGTACTCTTCATACTCTCTAGGAATCATAAAATCTTCTGCTCTTATAGGAGTCTCATAGAAGCCGTGTTGATACCCTATCTCATATAGTTTATCTATAGCTTTTAACTGTATGCTACTTAACTCTACTGACTCATCATTAGCATATAGCTCTAGATACTTCTGTAGTGTGGGAGCATCTATGCGCACAAGAGAGTTTTTTATGAGCAGTTCACATAGCTCATCTTTGCGCTCTCTTGCAACTTCTACAGCCTTTGTGAGAGTTTTTTCATATTCAATAGCTTTTAGTAGTGGCAAAGAGCGGCGAATTGCCATACCACCAAGGGGTAGAGGCAACTCCTCTTTGGCAAGCTCAGACCATATATCCCACAACTCTCTCTCAACTTCAAGTGAGTTATCGTAAGTTAAAATACTCTCATGTATGATCACTCCAGCATCAACCTTGCCATCTATAACAGCCTGTTCTATCTCTAAAAAATTCATATAGATTATGCGTGCATCAGGATAGGCTATGCGAAATAGCATAGCATTTGTAGTGTAGGTGCCACTTAGTGCCACTCTAAAATTTCTCTTAAGGGAGCGACCTTTCTGTTTTATAAGTTTTGGACCATACCCCTCTCCAAAACTAACAGCAGTTCGTAAAAGCGCATACTCATCTTTGATGTGCGGATATAGCGCAAAAGAGATGGCAGTTATATCATATGTGCCACTTAATGCTTGTTCATTGAGAGTCTCAATATCTAGGGCTATGTTGTCAAATGTAGTGTTGTCCATACTAACCCAACCAAACTTTATGGCATAATACATGAAGATGTCATCAGCATCAGGTGAGTGAGCTATTAATATTTTTCTATTCATTAACACAATTTTAGCAACCTTTGGCTAAAATTACACCAATAAAACAGAATATGGAGCAGAGCTATGGACGCAAACAAGCAAAAATCGCTAGATTTGGCGATAAAACAGATAGACAAAGCGTTTGGCAAAGGCACTTTGATGCGTCTTGGCGATAAAGAGATAGAGCCTATCGGTGCCATAAGCACAGGCTCTATAGGGTTAGATTTAGCTCTTGGTATCAACGGAGTGCCTGAGGGGCGTGTTGTTGAGATCTATGGCCCAGAGAGCTCAGGCAAGACAACCCTAGCACTCCAGATAACAGCACAATGTCAGAAAAAGGGTGGTATCTGTGCGTTTATAGATGCAGAACATGCTCTTGATGTAGGGTATGCTAAAAACTTAGGTGTAGATGTTGAAAATCTGCTCATATCTCAGCCAGATTATGGTGAGCAGGCACTAGATATAGTTGAGACACTGGCGCGCTCAGGTGCTGTTAATCTGCTGGTTATAGATTCAGTAGCAGCACTTACGCCAAAAGTTGAGATTGATGGTGAGATGAATGATCAGCAAGTGGGTGTGCAGGCAAGGCTTATGTCAAAAGCGTTGCGCAAACTAACTGGTGTGCTTCATAAGATGAATACAACCGTGATCTTTATCAATCAACTTAGAATGAAGATTGGCATGATGGGATATGGCTCTCCAGAGACTACTACTGGTGGCAACGCACTTAAATTTTACGCTTCTATACGGATAGATGTACGCCGTATAGCTTCACTAAAGCAGGGCGAGTCTCAGATAGGAAATCGAGTAAAAGCAAAAGTTATCAAAAACAAAGTAGCACCACCATTTCGTCAAGCAGAGTTTGATATCATGTTTGGTGAGGGTATCTCAAAAGAGGGAGAGCTGGTAGACTATGGAGTTAAACTAGATATTATCGATAAGAGTGGTGCTTGGTTTAGCTACAATGATCAGAAACTAGGACAGGGGCGTGAAAATGTAAAACTAAAGTTCAAAGATGAACCGGAGTTGGCTAGTGAGATTGAGAATAAGATACGAGAAGCCATGGGCATGAGTAATATTATGCAGATGGATCCGATAGAGATGAATGAGGCAGATGTATGATTTTTATAGATAGCGTAAGTGCAATAGAGGTTATGGATTCAAGAGGCAATCCTACAGTAAAAGCAACAGTAGCTCTAAGTGATGGTACAGTACAGAGTGCTATAGTTCCAAGTGGAGCAAGCACGGGCAAGAGAGAGGCGTTAGAGCTGCGTGATGCAGATGAGCGATATATGGGTAAAGGTGTTCTGCAGGCTGTAAGTCATGTCAACCATCAGATAGCAGATGAGCTAGTTGGAATGAGTCCATTTAATCAAGCAGATATAGATGCTTGTATGAAGGTGTTGGATGGCACACCAAACTATGCTACTCTTGGTGCAAATGCTGTTCTTGGTGTATCTATGGCAGTAGCGCGTGCAGCAGCAGATAGCCTGAAAATGCCACTTTATCGCTATCTTGGTGGCGCAAATGCGATGACTATTCCTACTCCAATGCTTAATATCATCAATGGTGGAAGCCATGCTGATAATAGTGTTGATTTTCAAGAGTATATGATTGTTCCTGTCGGATTCGAAGATTTTGCTGAGGGTTTACGAGCTTCTGCTGAGGTGTATCATAACTTAAAAGCTATACTAAAAGCTAAAAAGCACAATACAGCACTTGGTGATGAGGGTGGTTTTGCACCTGACCTTAGCTCAAATGAAGAGCCTATTCAGATCATTTTAGAAGCTATTGAAAAAGCTGGTTACAAAGCTGGTGAGCAGATCGCTATCGCTTTAGATGTTGCTGCTTCTGAGTTGGTTGTTGATGGTGGTTACAGACTAGATTCTGAAAACCGTACCGTTACATCTGCGCAGTTAGTTGACTATTATGCTGATCTATGTTCAAAGTATCCTATTGTTTCTATTGAAGATGGTCTGAGTGAAGATGATTGGGATGGCTTTAAACTAATGACTGAGAGACTTGGCGATACAGTACAGATCGTTGGTGATGACCTTTTTGTTACAAATGTAAATATCTTAAATGAAGGGATCCAAAAAGGGATTGCTAACTCTATTTTGATCAAACCAAACCAGATCGGTTCTGTAAGTGAAACAATGCTTACTGTGCGTCTTGCTCAAAGAAACGGTTACACTTGTGTTATGAGTCACCGTTCAGGTGAGAGTGAAGATGCTTTTATAGCTGATTTTGCTGTAGCACTTAACTGTGGTCAGATCAAAACAGGTTCAACCGCCCGTGGTGAGAGAACTGCTAAATATAACCGCCTTTTAGAGATTGAAAATGAGGTAATATATGGCGAATATTTGGGTAGTGAGCTGTTTGAGTAGCTAGATGAGAGAGGCTCTTTTTGGCTTAAAGATATGGCAGCTCACTTTAGTTTTTATGGCTGTTGTACTATTTGCATTTTATATCGGTAATCTGATGTTTGGCGATGCTTCACTATCGACACTGATGCAGATAGATGAGTATGAGGGGTATCTAATAAGTGAGATAGATCGACTAAAACATGATAATGCTGATCTACAGCGTGAATATTTTGACCTTTTAGGTCTATCTGCACCAGAGGAGATGGAGTGAAATATCTACTTATTGTGCTATTGGCACTTACACTAAGTGCACGAGAAAATCCTTTTCAAGATCCATTGATTAAGAGTAGTGCTGCTATATCTAAACAGACTCAAAAGGTAGATTTTAAAGAGATAGTGCTTATTTTCCAAGATAGCTCTATAGAGATCATCACAAAAGATAGACTAAAAGAGAAGTTGCTACTTAAAAACCCTGCTAAGATAGTATTAAACTTTAAGAGGAAGATCAATAGTGCTACAAGATCTAAAGAGTTAAAGATAACACCATTCACCAAGGTTCGCATAGGCTCACATGGTAGCTACTATAGCATCGTAATAGATCTTGATAGATATAGAGGGTTTAAAGTTCAACAAAATAGCAGGGGCTATAAACTACAGCTCAAATAACTAGTCTAATCTTTAAAAGCTTATTAATGCCCTTTTAGCCACCTTTTAATGCCAACCATCCGCTCAAGCTTTTTAGCTTCTTGTAGTACTATTTTAGTGGCTTTGTGCTCATCAAAATCTGCTATTTTTGCATACTCTGATGCTATTATAGGTAGATCTTCATCAAACTTTGCCCAGAACTTGTTAAAGTTTTTTAGCCCTTCTTGAGTTGAGACCCTGCCAAATTTCATTCTATTTATATCAACAAGTGAAAATCTGTATGAGGAGGGCTCTTTAGTTATGAGTATATTGCCAAGAGAGTAGTCTACATGCCAGACCCCTTTTTGGTGTATATAGTGTGTAAATCTAGCAAACTCTTTTAGTATCTGTTTTAGATCTTCAACCTTATGGTGAAAAACTTCACGAATTGTAAAGTCATAAGGCTCATAATGTGATATGAAGTAGCTGTGAGTTAGAAGTGAGTTTTCAAAAAATTCTATAGTTGCTATGGGTTGTGGAGTATTGATCTGTAGCTGTTGAAGTTGTTGGGCATTGTTGTATGACTTAAGAGCTTTTGAGTCACGAAAAAATGTGTAGGCAATCTTGTTGATGATATGGGGAATTTTGAAAGATTTGACAACACATTTTATGCCTTGTAGTTCTATGATTTTTAGCTCATTTCTGGCTTTATGGATACTTGTGCTAGATTGATCAAATATCTTTTTGATATTGACAATATCATCTTCTAGCTCTTTAAAATCCTTATCTAATACTATTTTGTGCACTCTGTATACTCTCTTCTGTATTGGTCTACTATATCTTGTGGTGTATAGCGTTGTAGATGTTTAGCAAAGTCTGTTTTGGGGCCTTGTTGTAGAGTTGAGACTATTTTTGAGGCTATCTCCTCTATTTCAAAACTCATAAGGTTTGTCTCTAACCCATCAGACATAATGTCTAAAGTACCACCTCTTCCTCTAGTAGCTATGATCTCTGTTTGACACGCTAGTGACTCCAATAGCACATTTGGTAACCCCTCATTTTTAGATGTAAAGACAAATAGGTCTGCATTTTTTAGCCACGGGTATGGGTTGCTTAGTGCACCTGTAAAGTGTACATCATCTACTACATTTAGCTCTATACACTGCTGTTTTAGATCCTCTTTTAGCGCGCCATCTCCTACTATGACTAGTTTATGTATCAAATTGTACTCTTTTTTTGCATGAGCGTAAGCTTTTATGAGCAGTGATATGTTTTTAACAGGTGCTAATCTACCGATATTGATGATGTATTGATGATCAAAGTCTATCTTGTACTGGTCTGCTTTTTGCTCTATAAGTTTGATATTGATAGGGCTAGGAATAGTCTTTAGACTTCTGTATCTCACTCTACTCTTCTCAAAGTCATACTTTAGCTCTTTGTAGACACTTGGAGCATTGCACAATATGTTTTTATCCGCAAATATTTTTTGTCTAAAGAGATCATTCAGAGAGGTTTTATACTCTCTTAATATATTGACCTGTTGTATGATTAGATTAGGGCTATTGTATCGCCATATCATCTCAAAGGTGCCTTGTCCGCGGACTATAATTAGGTCAAACTCTCCATATTTTTTCTCAAGCTCTTTGAGTCTGCTTCTAAATATAGGTGATAATAGAGTGCCTTGAAAGTAGAAGTAGCTATGTCGTATGATGCCGTTTAAGATCTTTGCAAAGATATTTAGCACAGCTCCTACAACACTTTTTTTTAGACTTTTTTCTATATCAAACAGGTGAACTTTTACCTTCTCGTTTGGCGATAGCGCACGATTTTTATCTTTGAAATAGATAAGGTGACTCTCATGATTTTCGTTTGCAAATGTTTGAGCCAAGTTTATGGCAGCTCTCTCCATACCTCCAATATGGAGACTCTTGACCACAACGGCTACTCTCATATCAATCCTTTAATCCGTAAAATTCTCTATACCACTCTACAAATATCTTAACTCCATCATCTACTGTTGTTGATGGTTGGTAGCCAAAATCTTTAATAAGAGTGCTCACATCAGCAAGTGTTGATTTTACATCACCATCTTGCATAGGCAGCATCTCTTTTTTTGCCTCTTTGTTAAGATGCTTCTGCATGGTTTTTATAAAGTCTAGTAGATTTACTGAGCTATTGTTGCCTATATTGTAGAGTCTGTAGGGCGCTGATGAGCTATCTGGTTTTGGGTTGGTTGCACTCCAAGAGCTATCTGGTGAGGCTGGATTATCTATCACTCTTACTAAGCCATCAACTATATCTTCAACAAAAGTAAAGTCCCTGCTCATATCACCACCATTAAAAACTTTGATCGCTCTGTTGTGTAGTATGGCATCTGCAAATAGCATAGGAGCCATATCTGGACGACCCCAAGGACCGTAGACGGTAAAAAATCTTATACCACTTATCTGTATATTGTAAAGATGTGCATAGCTATGGGCCATCATCTCATTTGATTTTTTTGTTGCAGCGTAGAGGCTTATGGGGTGATCTGTGTGATCTGTTGTGCAGAATGGTTGAGATCTATTTAGACCATATACAGATGAGCTTGAGGCAAAAGAGAGATTGTTGACTCCATTGTGTCTGCAAGACTCCAGTATATTTAAAAATCCTACTACATTACTCTGGATATATGCGTGGGGGTTCTGTATGGAGTATCGCACTCCAGCTTGTGCGGCAAGATTACAAACTGCATCAAATTTTTCACTCTCAAATAGAGCATCTAGGCTATTTTTATCAGATATATCTAGCTTTTGAAATGTAAAATTTGAGAATTTTGTTGAGCCAACTGGCTCTGTGATATCTGAGTCTACTAAATCTACACCTAGCTCTTTTAATCTTCCAAGCTTAATGTTAACATCATAATACTCATTTAAGTTATCTATGCCAACTACTATATCTCCTCTAAGTAGAAGTTTTTTTGCAAGGAAAAATCCTATAAATCCAGCAGCACCAGTTACTAGTATCTTCATCTATACTCTCTTTACCATTTTAGCTCTATATCAACAAGCTTGCCAAACTCTTTAATCCCTTTTTTTACCACTTCAACACGATATAAAGATAGATATTTCTCATCGCTACTTCTACCTATCTTCTCTATGTTCCAGCTACTATCACCATCAACTGTAATCTTGGCATTTTTGATTTTTGCAAGAGTTTCTTGATCTACATATATGGTGACTCTGCCACCACTAAGATCCTCTATGATCATAACTCTGGTGCCAGGTGATATGCTCTCTCCTTCTCTTACATATAGTTTTTTAATGTACCTATTTTTAACTCTAATATTTTTCTTTTTTATGGTATCTGCTAGTTGTGCTATGAGACTATCTTGATCTGCTAGTTGCATCTTGAGTGTGATGATTGCGCTCTTGTATTGATCTTTACTAAATCGATTTTGAGAAGTTAGATTTTTGATACTATCGTATTGTGAGCGCTTAAGGGATAACTGCTCTTGTAGTAGCTTGCGTTTAGTTTTTGCATTTTTAAGTCTAATCTTATCTAGTGACGCATCAACTCTTAGTACCACCTTGTCAACAACTTTAAGTTCATCTAGTTGGTCTAATGCTACTATCTTTCCAGAGACTTCTGATGCTACTGTGTAGGCATCATAAGGCTCTATTTTGGCTTTGTAGCTTTCTGCCATAAGAGGCAGAGCAGCGATCATTAGTATATATAACATCTTCATTTTAGCTCCTTACTTCGCAGTGTGATTTTGGTGTCTCCCAAAACTGTACAGCACTCACATTGACACCTAGTTTATCCATCTTTTTTTGTACTATTGTTAGTATCCAAGCACTGATATTTTCACTTGTTGGTACAAAGTCTACAATAACCATACCCTCATACTTCTCAACAATAGCATCTATCTCATCAGAGACCACGCTAAGATCTGGTGTCCAGTGACCTTCATCGTGGTATATAAACTGCTCTTTGTTCATGTTGGCATCTGTGCAGTAGTGCGAGAACATATCAGCAAATAGAGGATCATTTTTATCTATAATGAACTTATGATCAAGTGTATTTTCTAACCACTGTTTAAACCAGTTTAGATGTTTAAAGTCAGTTACCATAGAGCCCGCTAACTGCTCTGTGCTTAGATCTATTTTGATTACACCTTGGTGACCGTGTAGGTGTCTGCATGATAGGGAGCCATCTATGCTATACTCACTATCTAGCTTTTGTGACCAGACTCTATGACCATAACAAAAATCAAACTGTTTATCTATAGTCCATCTCAAGATAGATACCTCTTTGGTATAAGACTTTTGTTGTGCTTGAAGTCACCACTTAGATATGTTGTGCTAACAGTAGCCTCACTATCACACGCTCCTCTGTATGCAGTACAGCCATGCTTTAGGTTTGAGAGAGAGACAAAAACAGAGTCGGTCTCAAAAACTTTCTCTATCTTTTTGCCTATATACCTTGTGAGATCCTCTTGCAACCAGCCTCTTCTAGCACACCAGTTTACAAAACGATTTATCTTACTGATGCCTCCTAGTTTCTTACGCGGAATATACCCTACAACCACATAGCTTTTGCTATCTTGCTCCTGCCCAAAGCGGATAAAGTGGTGACTGCAGAGTGCATCTAGTTTAGTTGTTACAAACACCGGCTCACTACTATTTGAGCTATTGTCAAATAGTGCCATGCGTGGCTCACTGCTCCATCTCCCACTTAACAGCTCTCTCTCATCTGTAAGTGATGAGCCTGTATACATCTTGATGATGCGACCAGCAGTGCCTATGTTGCCATCCTTTAAGCTCTCTTTGATATTTTCATCATCTGTGTCTATTTTGAGTGCACTAAAGGTAGTTTTGAGGTAAAATGTTGCCACTAACCTCATTATGAGGTGTGCATCACTACTGATCTTTTGAGAACTCTGCTCTATATTTTGATCTATGCCAAATGGCACAACTCTCTCATACTCCTCTATAGCACGATCTAGTCTACTACTATCTTGCTCATCTATAAGAGCATAAAAGCGACTCTTTACAAAGCTATCTAGCTCATCTTGTTTGGGTATTTTTATCATCTTCATCATCTTTTTAAGTAAATAACTATATCATTGTAGCATGAGCTTTACAATAACAGACTTTAAAACAGAACCACTTAAGAGCACAGAGTATATAAAACCTCTTAAACTTAGCTACAAGATCAATGGTAAAAGTAGAGATTGGGAGGCAGTTAGTAGCTTTAATAGCGTTGCTATACTACTCTATCATAAAGAGCGAGATGCGCTTTTGTTGGTTAAACAGTTTAGAGCACCAGTGTATCTAAACAACCCATCAATTACTCATACCTATGAGCTATGTGCAGGCATCATAGATAAAGATAAATCATTAGATCTCATCGCTATAGAGGAGATAGATGAGGAGTGTGGATACAAGGTGGAGCCATCGGAGTTAAAAAAGATAGCTTCATACTACACCAATGTAGGAGTTTCAGGAGCTACTCAGCATCTATATTTTGCCAATATTGATGAGAGTATGAAGATCCATGAGGGTGGAGGAGATGTGAGTGAAGATATTGTGCTTGAGTGGATACAGACTAGTAGAGCAGAAGAGTTTATGTATGATGAGAGCATCGCAAAAACACCAGGATTAATGTTTGCATTCTCTTGGTTTATCTCTAAACAAAAATAAAAAATTATAGTAGATTGAGCTGTGGTGCTGATAGGTCAATAAGCAAGAGTAAAGTGAGAATAATTATACAGATATGAGCATCTTTAGATCGTTCATATTCAGTAGTATCTATGCTATAATAGCGAAAAAATCGGAGTCATAGATGGCGCAACATCTCATACAGACTAGTGACTTAAGTATAGACCAGATTGAGCAGATTTTTAATGATGCTGATACATTTAAAGATGGCAGATTTTATGATCTACTTAAAGATCGTATTATTATCACACTATTTTTTGAGAACTCTACACGAACTAAGAGCTCATTTGAGATTGCTATAAAGCGACTTGGGGGCTCAGTTGTGCACTTTGATGCTTCAAAAAGCTCTACTGCTAAGGGTGAGACGCTAATAGATACAGCTCTTACACTAGATGCTATGAGAGCAGATGCGATGATAGTACGCCACAAGACAGATGGGGTACCAAAGATGTTATCGAAGCGTGTTAGCTGCTCTATCATCAATGCTGGTGATGGCAAATATTCACACCCCACTCAAGCTCTGCTTGATCTATATACGCTAACTAAAGAGTTAGGTAGCGTCAAAGATAGACACATCGCTATAGTTGGTGACATAGTAAACTCGCGTGTTGCAAATGCAAATATTGCACTACTTAGAAGATTTGGCATGAAGATAACACTTGTGGCTCCTGAGCACTTTTTGCCAGAGAGTGATCTGGAGTGTGTGGATGATATAAGAGTTGTTATAGATAGTGTAGATGCAATCATGAGCCTTAGAACGCAGACAGAGCGGCACTTAGAGCCATCGATTATGTCACTAGAGGAGTATGGTAAGAGGTACTGTTTGAGCAAAAAATTGATCAGTGATCGTGATATAGTTGTGCTTCATCCAGGACCAGTTCATCGCAATATAGATATAGAAGATGCACTTCTAGCAGATCCTAGATGTAAGGTCTTAGATCAGGTTAGACATGGTGTAGATATCAGAATGGCAGTACTTAAAAATCTCATATTAGATGCTCAATAAGATTGATAAACTCTGCAAGCACGGAGTACCATTTGTATTTATAACAGACTTTGAGGCAGAGAAGATTGAGTGTTACACTTTTGATGAGCTAGAGGATGAAGATATAGAGTTTAGCATTGATGGCAGTAGCTTTTGCACAGATAGTGTATCTTTAGATATCTCACCCATAGACTTTGATCAATATAAGAAGAAATTTGAGCAGATTTTAGAGCAGATCAGATCGGGCAATACATATCTACTTAATTTAACTCAACCAACCCCTATAGAATCCTCACACTCTTTAAAGCAGATATATGATCACTCAAGCTCTAGATTTAAACTAAGATATAGAGATAAGTTTATCTGTTTTTCGCCAGAGAGATTTATACAGATCAGAGACAATACGATCTATACATACCCCATGAAAGGCACCATAGACGCATCTGTAGATGGTGCAGAAGAGACTGTGCTTAATAGCCCAAAAGAGTTAGCTGAACATGTTATGGTTGTAGACTTATTGCGCAATGATCTATCGATGATCTCTTCTAGCGTAAAGGTAGAGAGGTTTAGATATATAGAGAAGATACGCGCAGGAGAGAGGGATCTGCTTCAAGTAAGCTCTAAGATAAGCGGTACTTTAGATAGTGATTGGAGAGAGAGTTTTAGTAAGATTTTAAAGACAATTTTACCCGCGGGAAGTATCACTGGAGCACCTAAGCGTAGCACAGTAAAGATTATCAAAGATATAGAAGGGTACAATAGAGGATATTTTAGCGGTATATTTGGCATATATGATGGTTGTAATGTTGAGAGTTTTGTTATGATCCGTTTTATAGAGCAAGAGAACAATACTTTGGTCTATAAGAGTGGAGGTGGTATCACGCTAGATAGTGTCTGCCAAGATGAGTATAGTGAGTTAATAGAGAAGATATATATACCCCAAGGAGAGTAGATGAGAAAACGCGTTTTAGTGACTGGTGGAGCTGGATTTTTAGGCTCACACCTATGTGAAAGACTGCTACAAGATGGGTGTGATGTTATATGTGCAGATAACTTCTTTACAGGAGATAAGCAAAATATCGTTCATCTGTTAGATAACCCATACTTTGAGCTATTGCGTCATGATGTTACATTTCCTCTCTATGTGGAGGTAGATGAGATATATAATCTTGCATGTCCAGCCTCACCAATACACTATCAGTTTGATCCAGTACAGACTACAAAAACATCTGTTGTTGGTGCTATCAATATGTTGGGTCTTGCCAAGCGCACAAAAGCAAAGATACTTCAAGCATCTACAAGTGAAGTGTATGGCGATCCTGAGATACATCCACAAACTGAAGAGTATAGAGGTTCAGTCAACCCAATAGGTATTCGTGCATGTTATGATGAGGGGAAGCGGTGTGCAGAGACTCTATTTTTTGACTACTATCGCCAACACGGTGTAGATATTAAAGTGATGCGTATCTTTAACACATACGGTCCTCGTATGAACCCAAATGATGGTAGAGTTGTAAGTAATTTTATAGTCCAAGCACTACGCCATGAAGATATTACAATGTTTGGAGATGGCAATCAGAGTAGGTCATTTTGCTATGTTGATGATCTCATAGATGGTATGGTTGCTCTTATGGGCTCAAGAGATGGCTTTTGTGGACCTGTCAACATAGGAAATCCAGATGAGTTTACCATGTTAGAGCTTGCACAGAAGGTTATAGAGTTAACGGGTTCAAAAAGCAATATAACATTTCACCCACTACCACAAGATGATCCACTTCAAAGACAGCCAGATATATCACTAGCCATTAAAGAGCTACAGTGGCAACCAAGTATAAAACTTGAAGAGGGATTAAAAAAGAGTATAGAGTACTTTAAGGGTGTTATAGACTAAGTAAAATGCTCTATAATGTCAAAAAAATTATTGGTAATTTAAAGGTTTAGAGTATGAGTATGAAAAAAATTGCAAAAAGGGTAATGCCACTTAGTCTCATTGTGGGACTTCGTTTTTTAGGGCTCTTTATAGTGTTGTCGGTTATATCACAGTATGTACTACAGATGCCAGGAGGCACACCTCTTTTAGCCGGTATTGCGCTTGGTGGATATGCACTAACGCAGGCATTTTTACAAGTTCCATTTGGTACCATGAGTGATAAGTTTGGTCGCCGCAAAACGATATTTATAGGACTTTTGATATTTGCACTAGGCTCTGTTATAGCTGCTCTTGCAGATAACGCTTATATGCTTATATTGGGCAGACTACTTCAAGGTGCTGGTGCCATAGGCTCTGTTGTTACTGCTATGATATCTGATCAGGTGCGTGAAGATGAGAGAGCGCATGCTATGGCTATCATGGGTATGGTTATTGCTATGAGTTTTGCGATATCTATGATTTTTGGTCCTATCATAGCGGGTGTTTTATCTGTAAGCGCTATATTTTGGATGACCGCTTCTATGTCGCTTCTTGCTATAGTGATCCTCTATACGGCAGTTCCAGAGCCTCCACGCATTACACACCTCTATAGCCAAGAAGAGGCAAAGATAAAACATGTATTTAAAGATAAAGATCTTGTTAAGATGTATATTACTTTTCTATTTCATAGCTCCACCATGGCGATGGCATTTTTTATGATACCTATTATCATGCGTGAGCAGTTTGATATGAGCACGCTAGAGTTTTGGAAAGTGTATCTTCCAGCAGTTATCTTTGGCATATTGGCAATGGCTCCTGCTGCTATATTTGGCGAGAAGTACGGCAAGGGCAAAGAGGTCTTTTTAGTATCTATTGTATGCATAGCGCTATCATTTATATTGATGGGATTTAGCTCTTCTGTTGTAGTATTTGCCATAGGGGCAATTCTCTTCTTTATAGGTTTTAATATGTTTGAGCCACTGCTACAGAGCTTTGTAAGCAAATTTGCAAAAGTACATCAAAAAGGGGCAGCTCTTGGAGTTGCCAACACATTTGCCTATATAGGTATCTTTGTAGGTGGCGTGGTTGCAGGCGCGCTTTATGGTAGTTTTGGTAAAGAGGGTGTGTCGATATTTGTCATAGTAGCAACCATATTGTGGTTTCTTTGGATACTAAAGATGCGAAACCCAGCCCTTAGAGCCACACTATTTTTGGATTTTGATGAGTATGATAAAGAGAGACTGTCACAGCTAAAAGAGATAGAGGGTCTAAACGATTACTACATCAACACTACAGAGCAGATCATAGTTATCAAATATGACTCTGCTATAACAGATGAGCAGAAGTTACAAGATATCATGAGGCGGCGATAAGATTTATTTTAAGGCTCTAAATTTTAGAGCCTATCTGAGAAAGACTCTACATATGCTAGTAGCATAGCCCTACCTACACAAAACTTGCACACTTATTATCGTACAATTATACTATCTAGTAAAAAGGATAGAGTCATGAATAGAGCAGTACAACATAGCTGTTGCTCAAAGAGCAAACAGGCTGATAAAGTGACACAAGATCTGATTCAAGTTGCAGATCAGGCAGCTACATACACTTGCCCAATGCATCCAGAAATCATACAAGATCATCCTGGAAGTTGTCCAAAATGTGGCATGGCATTAGAGCCAATTGCAGCAGATACACAAGAAGATACAGGTGAACTTGATTTTATGACCTATCGGTTTTGGATTGGAGTCTTGTTATCAATCCCTATTTTTTTTAGTGCTATGGCAGCAGAGTTTTGGCCAGATTTTATAAATAGTATCATCTCACCAGTAAATAGACAATGGGCTGAACTTATCTTATCTGCACCTGTTGTATGGTGGGCTGGTTGGGTATTTTTTGAACGAGGTTGGCAATCTATTGTAACTAGAAACCTAAATATGTTTACATTGA
>JAMONY010000049.1 GCA_027066325.1 Helicobacteraceae bacterium
GATGGGTACGCATAGAGACTACAGCATTTGCATCACACATAGACTCTACAACAACATCTACCAACATGTCAGGAGATAAAGATCTCAATATCTTCAACAGGCTAAACCTAACCCTTATGTATATCAAATATCAGATCGAATCTTGGATATTAAAATATAACTACCTAAGACAGATGAAGCTATTTGAAAAACTTAAAGAGGATATAGGATTTGCGCTAAAAATGGTTGCTTTTTTAATACTGCTTATACTGCTTGCGTCTATATCTCTTTACTATCTGCAAAATCTAAAATCTGGCAACAAGATCGACAGATTACTACAGAGACTACTAAAGAAATTAGCCCAAGATGGGTACCATAAAAAGCGTGGCGAAACACTACATAAATTTCTCACCCAAACTGCATTAACTCACCCAAAAAAGAGTCAACTTCTTCAGATAGATCGCGAGTATGAGAGCTTTGCTTACGCAGATAGTAGCACTTTTGAAAAACTCAGACACACTATAGAAGAATTTTTGTAGATATCTTGAAATTATAGTATAATTATTATGATATCAAATCATATAGGAGAGAGCCATGCGCTATGCTATTTTTGTACTATTTTTACTACTCTCAACACAGTTGTATGCTAAGTCTATCTTTAGCAACAAGACTCAAGCACAGACAAGCCAATATATCAACACACTTAAAGATCTCATTGTAGCAACTCAAAAAACACGCGGTGTTACGCTAGCTTATATCAATGGTGATGAGGCAACCTTACTGCTTATACACTCATATAGCTCCGATACCAGAGAGGCTATAAGTAGACTTAAAAACCTCTCCCTAAGTAAAGATCCAGAGATAGCTGACAAGCTACACAAACTATCTATCTCACTAAGCAAACTCAACAAAGAGGCTCTTAAGTTGCCACCAGATGTTGTCTTTGATCGATTTTCTAACAGTGTTGCCAAAGAGATGGAGTTAGTCAAGTTGGTAGAACAAAAAAATCACAAAAAACTTGATAAGTTTAGTCAAAATGCACTAAACCTCATGATAAACACCATGCTTCCTCTAACTGAAAGCATGGGTCAATTGCGTGCGCTAGGCACTGGTGCAGCTGCTAGTGGTGCTATAGATAGCAATGAGACAGAGAGTGAGATGCTTGAATTGATCCAGAAAATCAAACATCTGCAAAATAAACTAGAGGCTAGAACCTTAGTCTTAAACAATAACTATCCAGATGAGTACGACATAGATGTTATTAATGAACTAGAGATTATAAGTTATGCTATCGATAACTACATTGCGCTAAGTAAAAGCGAACTACTAAAAGACAATATCACCTATAGTGCGATTAGGTATTTTGAGGTTGCAACTTCTACCATAGGTACTATCATAGTGCTTTTTGATGCCAACAACAGAGCTATAGCATCCGATGCTGATGGCTGGTTTTAATCTCTTTGCTTAAAGCGCACTACAGCTAGTTTAGACTAGTATTGCACATCAGATACCCCTCCTGGAGTGTTGGGTATCTGCCAAACAAAGAGGATTAATGAGCTACTTAAAAGATATTGCACTATTTGCTTCGCTAGATGATGAGCTACTAGAGCACCTTGAAGATATATGCAAAATGAAAAAATACAATAGAGGCAGCACGCTCTTCTATCAAGGTGATGTAGTAGAAAATCTTGTTATATTAACAGCTGGCAAGATGCGACTCTACAAAACAGCATCCAACGACAAAGAGGTAACTCTTCATCTATTTGAGCCTGTTAGCTTAGTAGCAGAGGCAGCTATGCTAATGGGCATGAACTACCCAGCCACAGCTGAATTTCTAGAAGATAGCGAAGTGATCTTAATAGACGCAAAAAGTTTTGAGAGTAGATTTTTAAACGACAACAGAGTGGCTAGAGTTTTGATAAACTCGCTAAGTCGTAAAGTTAAGATGTTAGAGTCTATCATAGAGCAATCTATAGTCATGAATGCCCATGAGAGAGTCTTGATGCTTGTAAAGAAGAGCCCTAATCTACTCAATAGCATGAAGCACTATGAGATTGCTCAGATGTTACATCTAACACCAGAGACACTCTCAAGAGTCCTCAAACAACTCCTCAAAGATGGCATAATCTTCAAAGAGGAGAATTTATGGTCCTCCTCTCTCTCTTTGTAAAATTGTAGTTTTAGTTACACTCTATTAACCAAAAAAGTCTTATCCTTTCACTATATACAAACTACATATTGGAGATGATCAATGCAGACAAAAATCTCTGCTATAAAAGCAGAAGTTAGTAAAGTTATTGTAGGTCAAAGCTCACTTATAGATGCACTTCTTGTGGGTCTTATTACCGATGGACACATACTAGTAGAGGGTGTACCAGGATTAGCAAAAACTACAGCTATTAACTCACTAGCACAAAGTTTAGGGCTAGACTTCAAGAGGGTTCAATTTACACCAGATCTACTACCTAGTGATATCATAGGTGCTGAGATTTATGATCAAAAAAATGGTGAATTTAAGATCAAAAGAGGTCCAGCTTTTACAAATCTACTCCTAGCAGATGAGATTAATCGCGCGCCCGCTAAAGTGCAATCTGCGCTTCTTGAGGTGATGCAGGAGAGACAGATCACTATAGGTGAAGAGAGTTTTAAGCTAGATGCCCCTTTCTTAGTGCTAGCTACTCAAAATCCAGTAGAGCAAGAGGGTACTTACTCTCTACCTGAAGCGCAACTAGACCGATTTATGTTAAAAGTTCTTGTAGATTACAACAGTTTTGATGAGGAGATGCTCATAGTAGATCGTGTAGCAAATGCAACATTTCAAAATATAGAGCAGGTAGCAGATGGTGCAGATATCATACAGATGAGAGATGAAGTACGAGCCATCCATGTCGATAGAGCAGTCCAAGAGTACATGTTAAAACTAATTTTTGCCACTAGAGATGGCGTGCGCTTTGGTATTGATGAGATAACAGAGTTTGTTGAGTTTGGAGCAAGTCCACGCGCTTCTATAAACCTCTATAAAGCCTCTAAAGCGATAGCATATCTTAGAGGCAATGACTATGTTACACCTCTTGATATTGCAGATAGCATTAAGCCTATATTGCGCCATCGTCTGCTGTTAAACTATAAAGCTGAAGCTAGTAGAGTTAGCGCAGATGATATCATAGATACAATACTAAAAAATATTAAGCTACCGTAGGGGTTTGGTTGATGCTAGAGCACAAAAGCCAAGAGATTCTCATCAAAAGCAGACGCAATATTTTTACCAATATTGCAGGAGGCAACCCAAGTCTGTTTAGTGGTACAGGTTTGGATTTTAGCGAACTTAGGGAGTATAATATAGGTGATGATATACGCTCCATAAACTGGAAAGTAACCGCCTCACAACAGACCCCATATGTCAATGTCTTCAACGAAGAGAGAGAGCTGAACATACTATGTGTATTTGTACTCAACTCAACTATATACTTTGGTACTAAAAGGTTTAAACAAGAGGTCATGAGCGAGATACTATCGCTCATATCGTACTCCACTCTTAAAAATAACGATAGATTAAGCACCATGATATTTAGCAACAAAGAGGAGTTTTACCACCCACCAACTAGATCTAGAGGTTCGCTAAACATAACCATACCAGCATCACTATCACTTGACCCTAGAGATAAGAAATGTGACTATAAAGCTATGGTTGAACAGATCCGTAAACGCTCAAAAAAACGCTCTCTAATATTTATTATAGGTGATTTTTATGGTGAAGATATAGACCTATCTGCACTAGCGCGCAATGAAGTCTACCCTATCATAGTGCGTGATCATTTTGAGCAAAAACCATCACTATATACGGAGATAGGCCTACTAGACACCTATAACAACAAGGTCTCAAATGTCAACATCACCCCATCACTAGTACTCAAGTATGAAAAAGTACTACAGAGTCGCGATGCTAAGCTGCATGAGCATTTTATATCTTATGGCATGAGAGCAGTTAAGATCTACACAGATGAAGAGCCTTTTGTAAAACTAAGTGCTCTTTTTAGGAGGCAATAGTGGAACTTGATTTAAAAGATATACAAGATATTGTCCAGATTCCAGATAGTTCATTTATGCTATTTGTACTGCTATTTTTATCTATCACAATAGCTATCTTGCTTTTTAGCTACTACATCTACAAAAGCATGCGCAGAGATATAGATCCTTACCACAACGAGGCACTAAAACGCGCCAAAGAGATAGACTACTCAGACACAAAAAGGGCTGTTTATGACTTCACACTACTAAGTAGCTATCTACTTAATGATCAAAATAGCAGATTAAGAGAGCAGATTTTAAGTGAGCTTGAGAGATACAAATATAGAAAATCTACAGAGAAACTTGATCCAAAAATCGTAGAGAAAATGAGGAGATTTATAGATGGCTGAATGGAGTTTTGAGTACCCTATAGCTTTTGTGGTCATACTGCTTTTTTTACTTTTGGAGAGATTTGCTCCTGCTAGAGTAAACTCAATTGTCTTTCCACAAGCAGAACTCTTAAAGAGCCTATCTAAAGCTAGCTCAAACTGGCTCTGGCTCTTAAGATTACTCATTTTTATGCTTCTAGCAGTAGCACTATCTTCACCTATCAAGCAAAATGATATGGTACTTGAGAGCGATAAGGGGTATGAGATATCACTTATATTGGATGCTAGTGGCTCTATGGAGCAAGCAGATAAGTTTGCTATAGTCAAAGATATAGTACTTGATTTTATAGACAAACGAGAGCATGATAAGTTAGCATTGACGCTATTTGCCGATTTTGCCTATGTGGCAGTACCTTTGACATTTGACAAACGAAGTATAAAAATGCTACTTGAGCGGGTTGATGTTGGAGTGGCTGGTGTGCAGCGAACAGCACTTTATGAGGCACTGTTTATGAGCAGCAAGCTCTTTAAAGGGTCTCACTCAAAACATAAAATTGCAATCTTACTGACAGATGGCATAGACAATACCTCAAAAGTCCCCTTAAGTGTCGCCATAGATAGTGCCAAAAAACATGGCATAACACTCTATGTTATAGGCGTTGGTAGTAGAGGTGATTATGATGCTAGAGTTCTAAGGCGTATTGCAAAAGAGACAGGTGGAGAGTTTTATGAGGCAAATAGCGTCAAAAAACTAGAGCAGATCTATGCAGAGATCGACTCACTAGAGAAGAGTGATATAGAGATCAAAAAATACATGCAGATAGACTATTTTTACCAATATCCACTGGCTTTAGCAATCTTAATGCTTGTGATATATGTGTGGCTAAGAAGGAGAAATTATGCAGTTTGAGTACCCATATTTACTTATACTGTTGCTACTATTGGTACCATTAGCAACTCTTCTGTTCTCTTATAAAAAAAGTTCTTTAGAGATGTTTGATCCACAGATACTAAAGCTACTTATGATCAATAGTGGCGGATTAGCACCTTGGAGCAGAGCAACTCTATTGCTACTCTCTATGGCACTAATGATCGTGGCACTAGCGCGACCCATCATAGATGATGGTGAGATAGAAGTAAAAAGCAATAGCATTGAGCTAATCGTAGGGTTTGACATATCAAGATCAATGTTTGCAGATGATATCTACCCCGATAGACTGAGTCTAGCAAAGAGAAAGTTTGATCAGCTACTGCACCTTAGTGATGGAATGCGTATCGGAGTTGTGGGCTTTAGCTCTAGATCTTTTCTTATCTCACCTTTGAGTGAAGATTTTAGCACGCTAAGATACTTAGTAGAGAATATGAACACAGATACAGTATCACTCAAAGGTACAAATATACTGGGCGTATTACAACAAGCGGATCTGCTCTTAAAAGATAGTGAGAAAAAAGCTATGTTACTATTTACAGATGGTGGTGATAGTGATGAGTTTTCCAAAGAGATAGAGTATGCCAAAAAACATAAGATCACACTTTTTATCTGCAACATAGCCACTCTTAAAGGTGGCATTATCAAAACAGACAGCGGAGCACTTACAGATAGCAGTGGCAATATCGTCATAGTTAGACGAAACGATAAGATAAGCACTCTTGCTGAACAGAGCGGTGGTCTTTATGTGAACTACACGCTAGATTCAGACGATATCAAAACTTTAGTAGATGCCATTAAGAGTAAATTTCATAGATCAAAACAGAATATCAAGAGTGTGCGAGATACTCAAGAGCTATTTATCTACCCACTTCTACTAGCAATCTTATTGTTGTTTGTATCGCAATATAGCTTACCACGAAGGAGCAGAGATGTCTCATAAAATAGCACTAATTATCTTATCTTTAACACTCACGCTTCAAGCGTCTATATTTGACTACAGCAGTATCAAAGATGCCAACAACGCCTACAGCGATGGCAACTATAGCGAATCATCTAGACTCTTTGGTTCAGTCGCAACTAAAAATAACGAAGCTAGGTTTGACTATGGTGTATCACTCTACAGAGAGGGGGAGTACAACTCATCTATAGAGCAACTAGAAAAGATACCACTAGATTCAAAACTCAAAGATGATGCGCTCTACAACATGGGCAACACATATGCTAAGATGTCCGATCTTAAAAGCGCTAAACACTCCTATGAGGAGGCGTTAAAAATTGTAGATGACGATATGCTTAAAGAGAAGATAGAGCACAATCTAGAGCAGGTCAATAGAGCCTTAAAAAAACAGGAGAAACAAAAACAGAAGAGCGACAAAGAAGAGGAGGAGGAGAGAGATAAAAAATCAGAACAGAACGATCAAGACAAAGAGAATTCAGCAGGTGATCAAGAGGAGCAAAAAGAGCAAAATGCAGATAAAGAACAGAACAAAGATGGCAGACAAGATAATAAAGATGAACAACAGAGTAACAATGACAAAGAGTCCAAAGAGTCCAAAGAGCAGAGCAACAAAGAGTCTAAGGATGATCAAAAAAATCCTAAAGATGGTAGCGATAAACAAGATCTAACTCAAGATGATTTAAGTGATGCTCTTGAGAAGAGATACAACAAAATGTTAGATAGCAGAGGAGTAAAAACCATGATGATACCGCTAAAAAGTGTAGAAGGAGCAGATTATGACGAACAGAAACCTTGGTAGATTATTGACACTACTGCTGCTAATGCAGATATCACTAATAGCATCTGTTACCGCTAAAGTAGATAGAGCAGTAATCTATGCTGGTGATCCACTAACACTTACAATCGAAGCAACAGGCAGCAACATAGAGTTTCCAAATATAGATGAGATAGATGGATTTATGGTACAAGGCAGAGCCACAGGACGCAACATAGTGATATCTAACGGTAAAAGAGTGAGCTCGCAGCAGCTAAGAGTTACAATTTCTCCAGATAAATCTATCACTATACCACCTTTTAACATCAAGATTGATGGCAATATCCAAAAGACTAAGCCTATACATATCAAAGTAGTAGAGCCAAAAGCAGAGCCTGATGGAGCAGCTATACAGCTTGTCACTAAGAGCTCCAAAAGTGAAGTTTATATTGGTGAGAGTTTAAAATTTGACATTATTTTTCGCTACAAAAGAGGTGTTAGGATTGATGACATAAGCATTGCTACACCACAGTTTGATGGATTCTGGGCAGAGCCTATCAATAGTAAACCTGTAGAGGGTATTGATCAAGATGGCTACATCACTAGAACTATCAGCTATATCCTTTTTGCACAACAAGATGGCAAGATTAAGATTCCATCTGTAGTAGCAGAAGTTGGTACTAGAAGTAGAAGAGTCTCTCTTTTTGGTCCAAGCCTACAGTACAAAAGAGTCTACTCAGACACCTTAGAGCTAACGGTCAAACCTCTACCAACTGGCATAGATCTATATGGAGAGTTTAAGCTTAGATCATCTATAGATAAAAAAAGAGTAGAGGCTTCAAGAGCCGTCAACCTCAAGATAGAGATAGAGGGCTACGGTAATGTTGGTGATATCGATAAATTTGAACCTATAGTTGATGGTGCTATTGTCTATGCTAACGATCCAGTTGTGCAAGGGTATATAAAAAATGGGCGCTATTATGGCAAATTTGAGCAGAGCATAGCAGTTGTAATGGAGCAAAATAGCACCATACCTGCTATGGAGTTCAAATATCTTGATAGCAAAACTAACAAAGTTGTGACCAAACATACTCAACCTTATGAGATTGAAGTTATTGGTGCAAAACCTCAACAGCACACTACTACACAAGCTACAATACAGACAGATCAAAATCTACAAAATAGCACAGAAGATGAGCCAGAGATAGTTGTGCTGATACTGATATCTTTTTTTACTGGAGCCCTAAGTGCCTCTATCTTTTGGTGGCTATATCTCATGCGCAGTAAAGATCCAAAAAAAGATAACATAGAGCACAGTCCTATAACCAAACAGATCCAAAAAGCAGAAGATGATAAAGAGCTTTTTTTACTACTACTACCATATAAAAACTTAGATAGTTTTATGGATGAAGTGCTCTTAAAGCTAGAGAAAAATCTCTATGCAGATGGTAGATACAGCATAGATAAGAGTGTGATACTTAAACATCTTGCAGACTCACAGCAGAAGATAGAGCTTTTGTAGATATCATGTCATATGTCAAAACCTAAAAAGAAGTTTATTAGAGCCCATGAGGGCACACACCCACTTTTACAAAACGAA
>JAMONY010000050.1 GCA_027066325.1 Helicobacteraceae bacterium
AACTATAGCGATGGTACAGATACTTCGGGCGACATTAAGATAGACGCTCAAGATGATGTGTTACTTAAACAGCTAAATGCAATCGATCTCTCTAAAGCAAATTTTATTGTTTTACATCAGGTGGGCTCTCACACTCCATTTAAGCTCAGATATCCAGAGGAGTTTGATATATTTGAGCACCATGATGGAGATAGGTTTGATTTGAGCGAGTATAAAAATAGCATTCTCTATACCGATCACATCATCTCACAAGTAGTACAGATACTACAGCAAAAAAGTAAAAAACCGACATATCTCTTCTTTACTTCAGACCATGGCGAGGGTATTGATGAGCACTCAGGACATGGGCATCTAGAGGATCAAAATCAGTATGAGGTGCCATTTATCATGTATGAGATCAATACAGATAACACCTTAGAGTATGAGTTGAGGAATCAGACCTACACATCTCACTTTGAGATAGCCAAGCTTATTGCAAAAAGCTTAGGGTACGATACATCAAACTTACGAGAGTATAACGGAGAACATATTGTGTGTGGTAGAGATATTACAGGAGTTGCTGGATATCTTAAGATCAAGGTAGAAGATGATAACATTACAGCATTAAAAGTGGTGGATTAGATGAGAAAAAAAGTACTACTAGAGTTATGTCTCTCTCCAGATCTTGGTGGTTTGGAGCTATACATGTTAAGAGCATCTCAAGCTCTAAGAGATAGATTTGATCTTATATCAGTGATCAGTGAAGATACAGAGCTTGAGCGCTATTATGAGGATAAAGATAGGTATCTAAAAATCAAAAAAAAGGGTGCTATTGGCACTTTTTTGGCAGCTAGAGAGCTAGCACTTATCATAGATAAACATAGTGTAGATATTGTACATGCTCACTGGACAAAAGATCTATTGGTAGCTGTTTTGGCTAAAACATTGGCAAAATCAAAGCCTAAAATTGTGCAGACAAGAAACATGACTATGACAAGATTTAAAGATGATTTTTACCATAGATGGATCTATAAAAATATCACTCTTATGCTTCCAGTGACACATCAAGTTAAAGAGCAACTTAAAAGATTTATACCTGCAGAGGTAAGACCACAGATAGAGGTGCTCTACATGGGCTCTGATAAGCCTACAATACTAGATCAAAAAGAGTTAAAAGAGTTTAAAAACAAGACCTTTGTCTCTCAAGATAGCTTCAATATCGGTCTAGTTGGACGCATTAATGAAGCTAAGGGTCAACATCTACTCATAGAAGCGCTACATAAGATAGAAGATAGTAGAGTTGAAGTCTATTTTGTTGGACATGAGATGAGAGAGGGGTATATCGATAAGTTAAAAAAAGAGTCTAAGATACTTGGCATACAAGATAGAGTTCATTTTTTAGGTTTTATGAAAAATCCACACCACTTTTTTCAAGCTTGTGATGTTATAGTCATGGCATCAAAAAAAGAGACCTTTGGACTTGTTGTTATAGAGGCTATGCAGGCTCAAACTGCTGTAGTAGGCTCCAATAGTGGCGGTGTTGTTGAGATCATAGATGATGAGCGTACTGGACTACTATTTGAAGCATCAGACTCTAGTAGCTTGGCTCTAAAAATTCAAAAACTTATCGATAATCCAGATCTATTAAGTAGCATTGTTAAGGCCGCTAACATAGAGTGTGAGAAGAGATTTTCGAGTAAAAAACAGTTTGATAAACTAGCAAAGATATTAGAGTGTTTGTAAGTGT
>JAMONY010000051.1 GCA_027066325.1 Helicobacteraceae bacterium
TAGTTTTCAATGATCATCAAACTTAAGCCTCTTAAACACTAAGAGCAGCTTTGAGATACCTCTTTTTACAAGTGGTCTCTTGTTTGTGGAGGGGAATTATAGGGGATTATTGTTTGGATGTCAAGAGATTTAGTAGAATTTATCTATGATTTTACAAATTACTTCTACAAAGCCAAATTTTGTTACAAAATATCTCACTTTTTGTTAAAAATGCTGTTTTTTATTTGATCTGTGTCAACTGTTAATGTTTATAGTCTATCATCTCAAGTATAAATCTAAAACTTGATCGAACTAGAAGGAATGGACACAATGGGATTATATGATAGAGACTATGTAAAAGATGGTGGTGGCGCGTATGAAGCTGCTCATCGTTCTGAAGCACAGATTGTTACTTTTGTAAAAGATACTTACAAACTATTTGCGGCTTCAATGCTTTCAGGTGCAGCGGGTGCTTATGTTGGCATACCATATGCAGCAACACTAGCTGGCTATCACTGGCCGCTATTTTTCTTGGTTATTGGACTTTTAATAGCTCTTCACTTTACAAAAAAGATGCAGGGCTTAAACCTTACACTACTATTTGCATTTACATTTGCAACTGGAATTATGATTGCTCCACTATTGGCTAGCACACTCTCCATGAGCGGTGGCGGTATGATTGTTGGAAATGCTTTTGCTATGACCGCTGTAATATTTGGCGCTATGAGCTTTTATGCGATTAAGACGACTAAAGACTTTACTGGTTATGGCAAGCCTTTAATGATCGCTCTTATCGTCGTCATAGGTGGCTCTTTATTGAATATATTTCTGTTTCAGAGCCCTATACTACATGTACTGATTCAAGGTGCTGTTGTTATGTTATTTAGTGTTATGATTGTATATGACACGCAAAATATTATATCTGGTGCATATGAGACTGCTGTTGAAGGTGCTGTTGCTCTATACTTAGACTTTTTCAATATCTTTGTATCACTACTGCAACTACTAGGTATCTTTGGAAACGACGACTAAGACTCTACTACCCGAACTATATCGGGTAGTAGACGCAAATATTAACCGCTTAAAAGAGGGTATAAGAGTTATAGAAGATATAGCTAGATACTCTTACGATAATCAAGAGTTAGCTTCTGCATTAAAAACATTAAGACATCAAACTCCAGTAGATAACAGAGAGAGACTTTTGGCTGCAAGAGATAGCACAAGAGATGTTCTTCGTCAAAGCAGAGCAAGTGAAATGTATAGAGCAGATATAGATAGTATCATAATTGCAAACTTTAAAAGAGCTCAAGAGTCTGCTAGAGTTCTTGAAGAGATATACAAATTGACTAGCTTGGAGTTATCTGAGAAGTTTAAAACTATGCGATATGAGCTCTATAAGCTTGAAAAAGATAGTAATATTGCGCTATGATAGTAGAATATAAAAGGAGTTTGCATGTCGGCTAAAAATTTAGAGCACTTAGAGAAGATAAAAGAGGTGGTTGTCTCATCAAATATCTTAGAAGACGATGAGAAGAGCGATGCTGTTAAAAAGATAGAGGAGTGGGTTGCGGAAGATAGAGCTTTTGGGCTTTTGTATGAAGAGCTTGTCAAGCTATCAGCAAAGATTGACCCTATACTCAAAGAGGCTGGGCTTGGATAGAGAATGCGATATATCATAAAGATATTTACCGCTCTTATAGTACTCTCGCTGTCTCTATCTGCTTCAGGAAACTTCTGGAGTCAAGTAGAGTTAGTTCAAGATAAGTTTTATAACTATCAAGATCAAAATAGAAGTGAAGCGGATAACACTGCGGATGGTACTATGGAGGCAGCAGAGTCACTTCGCTTAACAGATAAATACAACGCCTTTAATGACCTAATCTTAAAACTTAAATCTGATCCTTTTGGACTAAAAAACTCTCACGAACTATTTTATGATAAGTCATCATACCAGAATCAGATACTTACACTAAGCTCAAGGGTTGCTATCAATAAAAAGCATAACTACGGTATGGCTGTGGTTCGTGATGAGATCACCATAGATCTTATCAAGCTAAAGAAACACTCATACGACTTTTTTGTTAAGCTGTCTGACAACTGGGCAGATATGAGCAGGAGTGATATTGAGCAGATGATCAACAAAGAGCTAGATTATCTAAAGATGATAGATATCAAAGCCTATCAAAATCTAGATCTAGGTAGTCAAAAACTTGACCTAGAGATAGCAAAAACCAGAGCTAGTCTACTGAAAAATTACTACTTTTATCGAGATATGTTGAACTACCTACTACTCAATAGCTCAATTTTTGAATACAGATCACTTGTTCAAAATCTACAGCTCTCATCAATCATAAGCTCCATAAACGACAATGCTATATCTGCTAGTATCAACAGATATCTACGGTTTATCAAGCTAGATATTGGTAGAGTGATACTCTTCTTATCAACTCTACTACTTGCTACTCTTGTTAGTCGTTTGACATATAAGTACCTCTACTTATTTCTAAAAAAACAGATAGCAAAACAGCATGATGATACAGATGATATGATGAGCTCAAACCTAGAGAGCATACGAAAGCCTCTATCATTTCTTATCATAGCATTTGGTCTTGAGTTAGCGATTCAGATCATAATATACCCATCCGTACTTGAGCAAAATAGTATATTTTTCTATGCTATCTATCTTGCTACTATTGGGTATATTATCATTATACTTATAGATAACTTTGTTTTTCGCTATCTGCTCCATAAGGCAAAAAGTAAAAATAGGCAGATCAGAAGTGAACTTATCAATCTGCTTGTATCTATAGCTAAAATAGTTGTCTTCATAGTAGCTCTACTTCTATTTCTTGTGAGGTTGGATGTAAATATCACTGGTATCTTAGCATCACTTGGTATAGGTGGTCTTGCAGTAGCACTTGCTGCAAAAGATACACTAAGCAACTTCTTTGGTCTCATTAAAATCATCGCTGACAATTCGATGTCTCAAGGTGATTGGGTGCAAGCTGATGGCATTGAGGGCACAGTGGTTGAGATAGGGTTTGTAAGTACCGATATTAGAACATTTGACAATGCACTCATCACTGTTCCAAATGCTATGTTAGCAAATACAGCTCTTAAAAACTGGAATAGAAGAAGTGTTGGCAGGCGTATAAAGATGTATATAGGAGTCTCTTACAACTCTGATCCAGTACAACTTCAAAATGCAATTGTATCTATTAGAGAGATGCTTATAGAGCACTCAGGCATAGTAGCTCCTCAAAAATATGACCCATCAACACTTCAAGCACTCAAAAAACATGATAAAAAACTTGTCAGTTTTGAAGATAAACATGGCATAAAAACAACTCTACTTGTCTATCTTGATAGATTAAGCGACTCATCAATAGATATACTAATATATGCATTTTCAAACACTGTAAACTGGCAAGAGTGGCTAGAGATTAAGCAGGATGTGATCTTTAAGATATGGAAGATACTAGAAGAGCATGACCTTGAGTTGGCTTTTCCATCTCAGACCATCTATTTTGATAAGCAAAATGCTTTAGAGAGTCTCTTGCTTAAGAAAGATTAACCCTAACTGTACTATAGTTGTTATAGAGTACATTTGCGCCACTTTGGATCTTTAATTCTGATCTTTTTGTGTAATCTACCTCAAATATACCGCCGCCAATAGTTGAAAATTCAGCGCATAATTTGGCGGACTCCTCTATGACTTTTTGTGGTACACTCTGCTTATCTGTTGTGATAAAGAGGTGTGTTGATGGACGATCTCTTAGGTGAAACCAGATATCTTTGGCTTTTGCATTTTGAAGTAATTTGATATTGCCTCTCTCATTTTTACCAAGCTCTATCTTGTAGCCGTCTATCCAAAATACCTCAATACTCTCATCGACCTTTGCCCTATTGCGTCTCTCTTTTTTTGGAAAAAGTCTTGCGATATCATCAGCCTTTGTTGCGCGCTCAACTGTATCTATGAAGTAGCCTAAATGCTCTATTTTATCGCTTAGATTCTCTCTTTGCACATGAGAGTTTAGAGCCTTCTGTTTAAGTTTTTTAGATCTTTTAAAGTAGTACTGAGCGATATTGGATGGTATGCTAAACTCTCTATCTAGCTTAAGACTCAATATAGTATCATCATAATCTACAAGATTTAACTGCTTTGTGTATGGTTTGATGTTGTGTAGATTTGCCAATATAAGCTCTCCTAGCTTTTGCAGATAGGCTGCCTCTTCAAGTAGATCACTATCACTTTGCATAACAGATAACTCTGACTCTAACTTTTTTAACCGCTTTTGTAGGTAGGAGAGTTTCTGTTTTTTTAGACTGTGTACTGCTATATGCTGCTCTTTTTTGCAAAGATCATACAAAAACTTCTCAACACTATCTAAAGGATACTCTTTTGCAATGTATTGTGGTGGTGGTGGATCTAGTAGCTGGTGTGAGACTTTAACAATCCTATGTGATCTTGAGCTCTCTACATGGCGAAGTGCTTCTAATACAATCTCATCATCGTCTATAAGTATTGCGTTAGTAATTTTGCCCGTAAACTCTAGTTGCAAAGTTGTGTTAAAGTGTCTATATGAGCCTGTTGTGCTAACTTTGATGCGTACTATTTTGTCATCATTGTGTAGCTTTATGCTTCTAATCTTAGATCGATTTAATCGCTTTGCCAATACTACATCAAAAGCTGCACTATAGACCTTGTGCCTACTGATCTGAGTGTTGCATTTGGCTATATATGAGTTGCCTTTTTGAAGAGATACATACAGTGACTGATCCTCATCAAAAACTATCTTAATGATACTATCTCTTACTCTGTAGATCGCTTTGATATGAGTATATTTTGAAGCATACTCTACTATCTGGCGTAGATGTGATAGCTTCATAGCAACTCTAAAAGCTCGGTGGCATTTACCTCTTTACTACTAATCTTCTCTATGCGTCCATAGCCTATGACATAGTAAAGTTGCTTTGTTGTAACCTCCTCTAGAGCACCATCTGCATCGTAGCCTATATATACTCCATACTCATCACCGCTCTCTAGCTCGTATGAGTCTAGTCCAACAACCTTGGTCACCATCTTGCTATGAAACTCATCTAGTGTCTCATTTAGATCTTGTAGACTAACTCTATGAACAACCATTTTACGCTCTTTTTTTGCAAGTGCAACTGGCTCTATGACAACACTTTCTCTATCTTTTAGTAGAGCTGGTATGCTAAGTGAGAGAGAGAGTGGATCGTGTTGTGTATAGTGCTCTAATGTGGTCTGTTTTTTGGTAACTTTATAGGTCTTATAGCGCTCTACACTCATGGTCTGGATATTGAACCTACTCTGCTCTATAGTCTCATTTTTATCTTGCACTCTAGTGACACTCCTCTGCTCGTGGTCAAATACAAAGACATTTGACTCTACTACAGAGTTATTGGTCTGATACTGCTCAAAGCTATCGCTAATATAGATCCCATCAACTACTTTACCACGACTAACAAATCGACCTCTCTCATTGCCCGATATAACAGCTGCTAAGCCGGTAGCTGCATCATCGACTACCATAACATACTCACCACCCTCTTGTGCCACAGTAATAGTCGCTTCACCAACTTTACCAAATAGCGACAACTCAACATTATAGGTACTTACTGTAGCACTAGCATTGAGCGCAGAAACGCAGATCAAGAGCAGTAGCCAAAATCTCATAAATGCTCTTTGAAATCTTCTATATTTGATACAACTTTAGCCAACAGTCTCTCTCTAGCTTCGATTGATGTCCAAGCTATATGAGGTGTGATATAGAGTCTATCTTTATGCCCTATCTTCATAAGTGGGTGTGGCGTACTCATAGGCTCACTCTCTAACACATCAAGCCCAACATATATAGGTTTTGCATCTATGATAGCACTTAGCGCATCCTCGTCCACAATACCACCTCGACCTAGATTAAGCAACACAGCCCCATCTTTTAAGATTAGTAGCTCTGAGTGACTTATGAGCCCTTCTGTCTGCTCATTAAGAGGTGCATGGATAGAGACGATATCACTCTGCTCCAATAGCCTACTAAGAGTTGTTCGCTCATACTCACTATCATCATGCTTGCCACTTGTAGAGTAGTAGCAGATAGTAGCGCCAAATGCCTTAGCTATCTTTGCAACTCCCTTGCCTATCTCTCCTAAACCTATAATGCCCCATTTTTTGCCCCGTATCTCACTAAACCCATCACCTATGTGTGTAAATACATCACTCTTTTGCCACTCACCATTTTTAACATAATCATCATAATAACGACTTCTATTTCGTAGATAAAAGAGCATTGAAAATGTGTGCTCTACTACTGAATCTGTTGAGTAGCCTGCTACATTTTTAACCTCAATGCCTCTACGCTTACAAGCATCTAAGTCTATATTGTTAACTCCAGTTGCTGCAACACATATGAGCTTTAGCATAGGGCATTGAGATAGAGTCTCATCATCTATAACAACCTTGTTAGTAACTATAACAGTAGCATCTACCACCCTACTCTTTACCTGTGCACTTGTGGTACATCTGTATGTTACTATGTCGCCTAATTTCTCAAAAACTGTTAGGTCACTATCGCCAAATGTACCTGTATCTAGTAGTACTATCTTCATCTATCACTCACTCTCTCTATAAGTTCTTTTGCTCTTTTTAAAGCTTTTTGCACCTCATCAAACACCAACACAACTGCTAAGCGGCGACCTCTATGTGAGTCTGGTTTTCCAAATACACGCACAAAACTTCTCTCATCAAATAGTGACTCATCTACATTAAGCAGGGGTGCACTTGAGCTAGATTTTGCTTTATAAGCAGCAGAAGCACCATCTCCGTATGTGGTAAAACCCAAAGGGAGACCCAAGATAGCGCGCACATGAAGAGCAAACTCACTCTGACTCTGGGTGATAAGCGTCACCATGCCTGTATCATGAGGTCGTGGGCTCACCTCACTAAAAAAGACCTCATCACCTTTTATAAATAGCTCAACACCAAAAAGTCCTCTACCGCCAAGTCCATCAGTAATCTTTTTTGCCATCTGAGTTGCCCTCTGCTTAGCCACCTGACTCATGTCCATAGGTTGCCAAGAGTAGATGTAATCACCATCTTTTTGAACATGTCCTATAGGCTCACAAAATAGTGTCTCATCTACACCTTTGACCGTAAGCATTGTAATCTCATAATCAAACTCCACAAATGCCTCAACAATCAACTCACTAGCATCACCCCTAGCCTCTTTGGCAATCTCCCAAGCACTATCGATATCTGCTGCACTCTTTAGTACACTTTGACCATGTCCAGATGAGCTCATAACAGGCTTGAGTACACAAGGAAACCCCAACTTTAGTGTGGCATCTTCTAGCTCTTGTAAAGTGGCAACAAACTCATACTCTCCACACTTTAACCCAAGTTCTCTATCTGCAAAAACTCTGATATTTTTACGATTCATGGTTTTGTTAACTGCTTCTGCATTTGGTATAACACAATAACCCTCAGACTCTGCACGAAAAAGAGCATCGATACTAATCGCCTCTATCTCTGGCAATATATAGTCTGGTTTATGGTATCTTATCAACTCAAGCACAAGATCGCTATCTTGCATATCTACTACATGAGCGTGATTTGCTACAGAGTGAGCGGGTGCACCCTCATATCTATCAACAGCTATCACCTCAACTCCTAAGCGCGATGCCTCAATAGCTACCTCTTTACCAAGCTCACCAGAGCCTAACAACATAATCTTAATTGAGTTACTTTTAAGCGGAGCAGTAAAATTCATAAATACCCTTATCTATAGACATCTTTAAAGATGTGATCTTTGTTGAGGATATTATCTCAACATAGCTTAGGCTATACTTCAAAAATCTCTTTACAGCCCCTATATCTTCTACTTCAATATATAAACCAGACACGCTAAATACCAAATAATTTGTATGCTTTTAAACGATACAGCTATGGATATGCGCTACCTGATTAACACTAACTTAACACTCTGGTGTAACAATTTCTAAAAATTTTAGGAGCTATTTATGAGAGCTGTTGTTCTAGTTGTGATGCTATCATCTGCGCTACTGGCAGAGCAAGCTGTTTTAGATGAGGTAGAGGTAGCAGTTGATATTGAACTGCTAAAAGATGTTAGTTACAATCAGTTACGCTCTGCTGATCTATCAGATGCACTCTTTAGAGACTCAGAGTCTGTCTCTATGGTGCGACGAAGTGCGGTTGCCAACGATATCATCATTAGAGGTCAAAAAAAAGATGATATTACCGTCACAATAGATGGGGCAAAGGTACATGGCGCATGTGTCAATAGGATGGATCCTCCAGTCTCACATGTTCTCTCAAACAACATAGACTACATAGAGCTACAAGAGGGTCCTTTTGATGTTGAGGAGTTTGGCTCACTAAGCGCAAGTG
>JAMONY010000052.1 GCA_027066325.1 Helicobacteraceae bacterium
ACTGCTGGTACTTATCTCCACAGATGCGCTACTACTAAAGCTAGATAAAGAGCTGACACTGCTACTGATAGATGAGTGACTGCTATGGCTACTTTGAATCTGCGCCGATGTGCTACTAGAGCTGTCTAAACTACTGCTACCAAATGAGCTACTACTTGCACTTTGAGCATATGAGCTACTAGAGCCTAAAAACTCCTCATCAGAAGACTCTCCATCGCTATCACTTCCACAACCTTGCAGTAGCAAAACTACCATCATGACACTACAGAGTAGTTTAAAATGCATAATTTGCTCCGATATTCACTACCTTAGCATTGACATTGGCATTTTTTGCTCTTCCATCAAAACCTTTTGATCTGTAAAGATCTATGTAGTCAATAAAAAGGCTCCAGCTATCCATAAAGCCTACAGAGGCTCCAGCACCCCACTGCGCCCCAACTTCAGAGCGTCTACTGCCCCTCACATCATCCAAACTCACCTCACCATACCCTACCAATAAGTAGGCACAATAGATGTTGTAGCAGTAGTTTGGTTTGAGGTATATGGCACTATTTGTAAAAGTTGCATCATAGCTATTGTCATCTTGGTTTGTGGTGTTGCCACTACTATACTTAAGATCTAAGATACTGTGCGTGTATCGATACTCAATAGCTATGTACCGATAGAGCCTATATCCTCCAACTAGAGTGAGCGCATAGCCACTAAAAGACTCATGGGTTAGCTCATTATCTAGACTCTGATAAGTACTAGCAATGCCCATATAAAAATCAGACTCTACATAGAGCGCCTTTTGTGCTACTGCATGAGAAGGTAGTATAGATAAAAATCCGATTAAGAGATATAGAGTCCTGATGCCTTCTCCTTGCTCTATTGATATTGATATTATATACCAAATTGTTTTATAGCTTATTGAAGGTTTAGGTGGGGTACTTAGCAGCTAGAGATCTCTAGCTACTTTTATGAAAAAGACTACTCTATCTCTGCATCGATAACATCGTCATCTTTTTTACTATCTTTTGGAGCATCTTTACTCTCTTGATCTTTTTTATACATCTGCTCTGCTAGTTTGTGACTAGCGTCTGTAAGAGTCTTGAGCTTAGCCTCAATCTGCTCTTTTGTTGCGCTATCATCTTTTAGAGTCTCTTGCAGATCAGTAATGGCGCTCTGTATAGCATTTTTGTCCGCTTCGTCTATGTTTTCTCCAGCTTCACTCATCGCCTTTTCGCTCTGAGCTATCATAGCATCTGCGCTATTTCTAAGATCTACCATCTCTTTGCGCTTCTCATCTTCTGCTTTGTTTTTCTCTGCATCTTGAACCATCTGGTTGATCTCATCTTCACTAAGTCCTGAAGAGCCTGTGATCTTGATCTCTTGAGATTTTCCTGTACCTTTATCTACAGCAGATACTGTTAAGATACCGTTGGCATCTATGTCAAAAGCGACCTCTATCTGAGGCACACCTCTTGGTGCTGCTGGTATATTGGTGAGCTCAAACATACCAAGTGCTTTATTGTCCTTAGCAAACTCTCTCTCACCCTGCACAACATGGATACTTACTGCTGGCTGGTTATCTTCTGCGGTTGAGAAGACTTGTGACTTCTTAACTGGTATGGTTGTGCCCTTCTCGATTAGCTTAGTAGCAACACCACCAAGAGTCTCAATACCCAAGCTTAGAGGCGTAACATCAAGAAGTAGTACATCTTTAACATCTCCACGAAGTACACCACCTTGTATAGCAGCTCCAAGCGCAACAACCTCATCTGGATTTACAGACTTATTGAGCTCTTTTGAACCAAAATACTCAGAGACCTTCTCTTGTGCAAGTGGAACGCGTGTTGATCCACCAACTAGTATCACCTCTTGTATGTCACCTTTGCTAAGATCTGCATCTTTTAAAGCTACTGCAATGTGATCTAGTGTCTCTGATATATACTCACTAATCATCCCCTCAAACTTAGCACGCGTCAACTTAACAACTAGGTGTTTTGGACCCGATGCATCTGCTGTTATAAATGGCAGATTAATCTCTGTCTCTGTAGCTGCACTAAGCTCTTTTTTAGCACTCTCAGCTGCATCTTTTAGTCTCTGAAGAGCCATCTTATCTGCTTTTAGATCTATGCCGTATTGTGACTTGAAGTCATCTGCTAAAAAGTCAACAATAGCGTTGTCAAAATCATCACCGCCCAAAAATGCGTTACCATCTGTAGAGAGAACCTCAAATGTTCCATCTGCAATCTCAAGTGCTGTAACATCAAAAGTTCCACCACCAAGATCATAAACTAGAACATTCTCTTCACCTTTTTTATCAAGTCCATAAGCTAAAGCAGAAGCTGTTGGCTCGTTGATGATACGCAAAACATTTAGTCCAGCTATCACGCCAGCCTCTTTAGTAGCTTTTCTCTGCGCATCGTTAAAGTATGCTGGTACTGTGATAACTGCATCTGTAACGGTTGAGCCAAGATACGCCTCTGCATCCTCTTTAAGCTTGCTCAATATCTTTGCAGATATCTCTTGAGGTGTGTAGGTAGTGCCTGCCACATCTACTGCTGCCATGCCATTTTTGTCTACTATCTTATAGGTCACCTTATCGTGTGCCTCTTTTGCCTTATCTTCACTCATCAAAAGACCCATAATTCTCTTAATAGAGTAGATAGTCTTCTCTGGGTTGGTAATGGCCTGTCTTTTAGCTGGATCACCAACTAAAACTTCACCTTTATCTACAAAAGCTACTACTGATGGGGTTGTATTTTTTCCCTCTTTATTTGGGATAATCTTAGCCTCACCACCTTCATAAACAGCTACTGCTGAGTTTGTTGTCCCTAAATCTATACCTATTACTTTACTCATTTTTAATCCTTTAATAAATTAGTTTGCTATAACTACCATCGCATCTCTTAGTGTGCGATCTTTGTATTTGTAACCTTTTTGAAAAGTTTCGACTATCTCCCCGCTACTATGCTCATCGCTATCTATTTTTTGAACAGCATTGTGAACATTAGCATCAAAAGGCTCATCTGTTGAGACCGCTTTTACGCCATGTTTTTCAAGCACTGCTACAAACTGCTTCATAGTAAGTTCTACACCCTCCTTGACCTTCTCAAGTAGCTGTGATGCATCTAGCTCGTCATTGCTACTAGCTCTTAGTGCCATCTCTAAAGCATCTACTACTGGGATAAGATCCTTGGCAAACTTCTCTTGCGCATACTCTAAAGCCTGATACTTCTCGCGCTCTAGTCTCTTTTTGATATTGTCAAAATCAGCATGTACTCTAGCGTACTTATCTTTAAGCTGTTCTATCTCAGCTCTTAGTTCTGCACTCTCATCTGTCTGAATGCTATCGCTAAGTTCAGATTGATCTTCACAACTCTCATCTAACTCTTTATCATCATTTTTTGACATATATACTAAAGCCTCCTCTGCTAATAAAATCCAAATACACTCAGCATTATACAGTATGAGCTTACTATTGTCAAGTATATCTTTACAAAATTTATATAAGTTACTTTAGTCGTATAGACTCAACTAGCTATTTTTGATATTTTTCTCTTTTTTGGATATACTCACTACATGGATAATCTTTTAATGTTTATAGTTGGTATAGCCATAACGGCTATAGGTTTTATGTGGTGGCGCTCTAGAGATAGCAGTAACGGCTTAGAGGTAGTTGATGTACACTCAAGCATAACCAATCTAGAGTCACTTGGTACTCTTAATGTATACAAAGTGATGACAAAAGAGATTGTAACAGCCTCTGATCACCTATTTGGTAGTTTTGGTGAGAAGTACTTTAGTTGGCTTATCTCCAAGAAAAAGCTAGCTATGATCTTCACTTTTGATATAGAGTTTTCGTATGATCTTAAGAGCGAGAAGTTTAAGATAGAGGCTGTGACAGATCAGCACTATAAGTTCTATATGCCAGAGTGCAACTACTCTTTAAGTATCAAAGACATCAGTTTCTATGATGAACAAAATGCCAAAGTATTGCCATGGCTTCTGCCAGACCTGATCTCTGGAGTATTTAGTGACGGTTTTGATGAAAATGATCGCAATATGCTTATAAAAGAGGCAAAAAAGCAGGTCTCAACTATAGCAGAGGGGATGATGTCGTCGCTTCAAGGTGATGTGCAAAACTCTGCGCGAACAACTCTCAAACAGATCGCATCAGCACTTCAAGTTAGAGAGGTTGAGTTTGACTTTACAGACTCTAAAAGTGTTGAGAATAGAGTTGATTATATAGCAGAAGATAGGGTAGCTACCTAATCTAGCAAGATCTTTGTAGCTAGTATCTATATGTTAAGTCTAGATATGCCGAATCTGTTGTTATAGATGTCATGAGTGTAGCAGGAGAGCCCTTTAAGAGAAATAGATCATTAAAAAATATGCCTACCATATTGCCAACAGTTGCGCTCACAAGCTGATCTGCCGCTGTATGTCCACCATCTTCTACTCTTGTAATAGCACTTGCAATTGCCATGGAGTAACTTAAGGTGTTGAGAGCATATCTGCTCAAGGGTGAAATA
>JAMONY010000053.1 GCA_027066325.1 Helicobacteraceae bacterium
GAGTAGTCTATTTTCGATACAGACTCTTGAGAAGATCAGTAGTCTAACATCTCTTAAGCCATATATGAAGCCAAGCAAAGAGGGCGATAAATTTGTAGTTGCTAAACTAGTAGAGAGTATCGATCCAGCACCAAAAAGCTTTGAAGATGCAAAAGGTGAAGTGTTGGCACAATATGTACACAAATCTAGATCAAAAGCGATGATAGATATGGCATCTGCTCAGCTAGAGGGTTTTAGTGGCAAAGTTACAGATGAGTATGTTTTAAGGGACTCAACCAATGTATTTGACTCTCTTAGTGAGTCAGATACTTCAGAGCTACTTCAGGTAATTTTTAAAAATAGTAGCGCATCTGGTGTAGCTAAGCTGCAATCTCAAAAGATGGTGCTTTATCGCATTGTAGATCAGAAGATACTAGCGCAGAGCAATCCTGAAACAGCAACAGTTGTGAAGAGGATTAAAGAGAGACTGGTTCAACAAGGTTTGATTAAGAAGCTTGATGGCAGATATAAAACAGATATATTTGTAGAGAATCTATAGTGTTAGAGAAAAATATTTTAGTTATAGACATAGGCTCAACTAAGATATGCGCCATCATAGCTCATCTTAGTGATAGTGGCATTAAGATTACAGGTTATGGCATCAGTAGGTCACAGGGTATCAAAAAAGGCTCTATAACAAACATAGACTTGGCATCAAAATCTATTAAGATGGCAGTCTCAGATGCTAAGAGAATCTCTGGTGTTGAGATCAAAAGAGCTACAGTCTCTATCTCAGGCGCATACACAAAGAGCCTAAACTCAAGTGGTATTGTCAACATACCAAATAAAGAGATAACAGCCAAAGAGATTAATCGTGTTATGCACTCATCTCTATATAATGCAAGTGTTCCAAATGAGTACGAAGTGCTTCATACTCTACCATTTAACTTCATAGTAGATGATCAAGAGAGCATAGAAGATCCTCTTGGCATGAACGCTTCAAGATTAGAGGTTGAGACACATATTATAACCACACAAAAGTCCAATTTTAACAATCTAAAAAAAGCTGTTCGTGCTGCTGGCGTAGAGGTAGAATCTGTTGTTTTAGCTGGATATGCAGCAGCAATTGCGGTACTAAATAGTGATGAAATGGAGCTTGGGGCTGCTGTTATAGACATGGGTGGACAGACATGTAATAGCGTCATACACTCAGGAAACTCCATAAGATTCAATAGCTTTCTAGGGGTTGGTGCAAACAATATAGTCAACGATCTCTCTATGGCTCTTCACACTCCTCTAAACATAGCCGAAAAAGTCAAGATCAAATATGGATCGCTATTAGAGCCAAATAGTGATATTATAGAGCTACCAATCATAGGGGACGAAGATAGTGTGAGTCAGATCTCATTAAGCATAGTTCACAATGTGATCTATGCAAGGGCTGAAGAGACCTTGATGCTTTTAGCTAAAAGCATTGAAGATAGCGGTCTACAAGAGCAGATGGGTACTGGCATCATACTTACAGGTGGCTACACAAAGCTAGAGGGCTTAAAGGAGCTAGCAGCTGCTATTTTTTCAGATATGCAGGTTCGTATAGCAAAGCCTAGTGCTATTGAGGGGATATCTGATGCGCTTAAAGATCCTCTCTACTCCACGGCTATAGGCTTAGTTAAGTATTGCGCTGGAGGCTACTCTACATATGAGATTGATGTCAATAAGCAGATGCGCTATCAGTACGATACTACCGAAGAGCCTGAAGTTAATTTAGATCTTAGCATCAAGAGTGAGCCAGTAGCGGATGTCAAATTAGACAACGGAGCACCAAAAACTAAGATTAAACAGTTTGGACAGATTAAGCCAAAGGTGAAACAGAGTAATATTTTTACTAAGTTTTGGAATTGGGTAACACAGCTATTTTAACAACACAAGGAGAAGAGTATGAGTAGTTCATTTTCTATAGAAGAGACATCGATCAACAACGGTGCTAAGATTATCGCAGTAGGCGTTGGTGGCGGCGGTGGAAATATGATTGCTCACATGGTTCATGAAGGGGTTGAGGGCATTGAGATGGTTATTGCCAATACAGATGTTCAAGCTCTTGAGACCTCATTTGCTGCAACCAAAATCCAGATGGGTGTCAGACTCACTAAGGGTCTGGGCGCTGGAATGAAACCAAGTGTTGGTAAAGATTCTGCCATTGAGAGTTATGATGATATTCGTCAAGTTTTAGATGGTGCAGATATTGTATTTATAGCCGCTGGACTTGGTGGAGGTACGGGTACAGGAGCTGCTCCAATTATAGCTCAAGTAGCCAAAGAGGTAGGCGCTCTAACTATATCGGTAGTTACTAAGCCATTTACATTTGAGGGCGCTAAGCGTATGAAATTAGCAGAGCAGGGGCTAGAAGATCTAAAACGAGAGAGTGACTCTATAGTAGTAATACCAAATGATAAAATCCTCTCTATCATAGATGCTAAGCTTGGTATAAAAGAGTCCTATAAAGTGATAGATTCGGTACTTTCACAAGCTGTTAGCGGAACATCTGGAGTTATCTTATCATCTGGTGAAAATGATATGAACTTAGATTTTGCAGATCTAAAAACAGTCATGAGTCATCCAGGCATGGCTCTTATGGGTGTGGGTGAGCATACTGGTGAAAATGCAGCTTATGAGGCGATTAAGACAGCTATTGAGTCTCCTCTGTTAGATAGCATCTCTATCAATGGAGCTATGGGTGTTTTAACACACTTTACAATACACCCAGACTTTCCTCTACTTGAGACTAGTAATGCTATGCAAGTTGTGTATGAGAGTGCTGATGATAATGCTGATATTATCTTTGGAACCACTTGTGACTCTACGCTACCGGTTGATTATGTTAAAATTACACTTGTTGCAACAGGTTTTGATCAGCAAAAAAAAGAGAGAAGTAGTTCAGCTAACAATGATATAGATAGCTCAGTAGTAGAGTCATCACAAATTACACAGATTAAATCTAGACCAAAAATGGTTGTAGGTGGTGAGATCAATGATGATATTCTTGAGGTTCCAACATATATAAGAAATCAAAAAGATTAATCTCATCTCTACAAAATATATGTAACATATATGTAATAATTTAGCCGACAGATACTCTGTATTGGAGTAGTGGTTGGCTATTTTTAGTTACAATTGAGCAATATATTTACTAAAGGATCTGATTATGCACTTTAAATTTTTTATTATACCGCTACTATTTATACTCTCTGGATGCTCAACTATGAGTATCAATAGCGACTATAATCCTGACTATAACTTTAAAAAATTGAAAACTTTTCATATCTTAGCACCATCAACCACTAGTGCCAATACCCTTGTGCAAGATCGCATAGCAAAAGCTCTAGTAAAAGAGCTAGAGCAGATGGGCTATGCCCTCTCATCTGAAAAATTTGCCGACTTTTTTCTACTTTTTAAGACTGATGTTACCCAGAAGCAGCAGAGTGTCATAGAGTATAGAAGTGTAGGGTATTATCAGTATGTTGGTAATAACTCTTATCTATTCCCTCTCTCTGTGCCAGTTCGTCAAAATTATGTTTTTGATGAGCAGAAAATTGTTTTTAATGCCATAGATCCAGATACCAAGAAGGTATTTTGGGAAGCTGTTGCTGTAGACAAGCTAAGAGAGCTGCATACACCATCTAAGCGCATGGAGTATATCACTCAAGTTGTCCATAAGAGCTTTGCTACATTTCCAGTGCAATCATCTCAGTCTGCACGCTAAGACTAAAAGACAATATCTGCAAATTTATTGAAAAGAGACTCTATTTTATTACAAAATAGGTCCGCTTTTTGTACTAATTGTGCCATTCCTAACCCTTTTTTTAAGTTTATCTGCTATTTTAAGATAAATTTTGTTATAATCTAAAATATCTTGCAAAATGCAATATATTTAAGGGATGATTTATGAAAAGCTTTGTTGAGATTATAGAAGATATTAAAGATATCATATGTGTAGAAGTAGACAAGGAGAGGGTTTTTGATACAGATGTTGCTAAAGCACTTGGTATCAAAGGTGTGAGCTTTGCTTCACTTAAAAAACGCAATAGTACACCGTATCCACAGATATTGGACTTTTGTGCTGCAAGATCCATCTCTATAAATAAAATGTTTTATAACCAATCTCCAGAGAGCTTGATTAAGCAGACCAATAGTGTCTATGCGGTACGCTATTTTGGTGATGTATATGCTTCTGCTGGTGGTGGTGCTGATGTGTTTGATGAGAGTCATACAAAGTTGTTGCTTGATGTAGATATGTTAAATATGTTAGGAGGTGAAGCAGAGGTTAGATCTATAGATGCTATCAATGTAAGTGGTGATTCTATGGAACCAACTTTTTACCATGGTGATATCGTATTTATCAACCGCTCAAATACCAATATAGGTCGTGGAGGTCTATTTGTTATATCAACTGAAGGTGGTCTGTTTATAAAGAGAGTTCAGGTGCGCATAGATGCTAAGATAGATATTATCTCAGATAACAAAGAGTATAGAGTTGAGTCAGTTGAGCAGCATGAGATAGAGCTGATTGGAAGAGTTGTGGGTAAATTTACCCAAACTCCTTAATGTAGGTCTTGATTTAATCTGATCTCTCTTTTAGATCTTAGGGCTATAATCTCACCCGTAAGTGAGTCTTGACGAAAGTGGATACCATTTAGCCCAGCTAGCTCTTTTGCTCTAAATAGATCGCCATTAAGCTCTACTTTTGGATTTGCCTCTTTGATTTTAAGCAGTTCAGAGGTGCATACACCAATCTTAGTTCCCTCTAGTATCGCGATACCAGCATCTATAATACACCCATCACCAAGTGGTATACCACATACGCTATTGGCACCTAGAAGACAATTTTTACCAATGGAGATTGGGTTTCCATCGGTTCCACTCAATACTCCAAGGATAGAAGCACCACCCCCAACATCACTACCATCACCAACAATAGCAGAACTTGAGATACGACCCTCTACCATGCTAACACCAGTTGTTCCAGCATTAAAGTTGATATAACTTGCCCCTGGCATAACAGTTGTACCAGCTGCAAGTTGAGCTCCAAATCTAACCTTTGAGGTCTCTAAAATTCTTGTGTTATCGCTTGGAATGATGTGTTGGAGTAGGCGTGGAAATTTATCTACAAAGTCTATGTGTGGATAGCTATTGGTAAGCTTTAGTTCAATCTCATTGGCTCTTAACCACTCAAGCTCAACAGGCTCTCCTGCACACCAAGCCACATTTGGTAGTGCTCCAAATGCACCATCTAAACAGATGCTTCTAAGTTTCACTTTGCTTTGTGATAGAGCATATAGCTTAAGATATGTAGCCTCAACACTAATACAAGCACTATCTTCAAATATAAAAACAGCACGGTATTCACCAGGTCTTGAACCATCATTTTTGATGATATCATAAAGAGTTGCTACTGTCTGGATATTTTTATGCGCATCACCATAGGCCTCTTCTAGATACGGCTCAAATGTATAAAGGGCTCTTTGTAATACATCAAGTGTAATGTCACAAATGAGCTCACTAGAGCTTAGATCAAGATCACAACCACTTTTATGTAGCGCATCAAGAAGCACAGCTGCACTGCCGTAGTTCTCACACCAATTTATCAGTGGATATGTAGCTTGTAGCACCTTTGTACTGTCGAGTTGTCCCATATCTACTCTACATATACCAAATCCTAGCGGCTTCTTGTAGTATTTGGAGTTTTTAATCTCCTCTACTACTGTTTTGAAATCATCTTTACTCATTTAGCTTACCTCAAATTTTTTTGTTATTTTACCATACATATAGTAGCGATGGCTACAATAGTGTGTTATTGTGATAGTTTTTTGTACAGAATGTTTGTGATTGAAGATTAGAGGGTTGTAGCTACTAGAGTAGATATAGTATCTACTCTATGTTGTTGTATATTTAGATATTGTCACGAATACCTAAGTCTGAGACTAGTTTATTGTAAGAGTCTCTATTGGTACGCTTGAAGTATCGCATAAGTCTTCTTCTCTGTCCTACAAGTTTCAATAGACCAAGTCTTGATGAGTGATCTTTTTTGAAGATCTTTAGGTGCTCTGTAAGCTCTGCTATTCTTGTGCTAAGTAGTGCTATCTGTACTTCACATGATCCAGTATCGTTTTCGTTTCTTCCGTATTTGCTAACAATCTCTTGTTTTTTCGCCGCATCTAAAGCCATAATGAGCCTCCATTCAGGGTATAATTTATCTTTACTTTTGAAGTAAGGGCGCAATTATAGCGTATTGGCTACTAAATTGCAATACTTATGAGTTGATCCCTTTTAGTACAAAAAATATCACTGCAGAGAGTGCAGCTGCGACTGGTACTGTGATAATCCAAGCAGCTATGATCTTCTTGACTAAATTTCGTTTGACATATTTTTGCTTTAGATTTTTTTTGATTTTTTTCAGTTTTCTCTTCTGGACTTGCTGTTTTTTGATGAGCTTTAGCTTCTTTGCTGGATCTTTTTGAGTTTTTAGATCTATTTTGATCTGTTTGTAGTTATCTTGAGCAGTTATAAGCTTCAGACGCTTCTCGTCAATCGTTTTGCTATCTAGCCACTCGCGTAGAAAACCTACACCAAATATTGCACCTATGGCGATATGTGTGGACGATACTGGCAGACCAAGCTGAGAGGCTATGACAACCGTAATAGCTGCTGCCATCATAACTGAAAAAGCTCTCATATGGTCTAGTTCAGTGATCTCATGTCCTACTGTCTTGATGAGTCTAGGTCCAAAAAGAGCAAGTCCAACAGCTATGCCAAATGCTCCTACCACCATGACCCATAGCGGTATATGAGCCTTTGTAACAACGGTGTGAGATGCTAAAGCTTCATTGATAGCTGCGAGTGGTCCAATTGCATTTGCAACATCATTGGCTCCATGTGCAAAACAGAGCATACAGGCTGCAAATATAAGTGGTATAGTAAAGAGCAGGTTTATATCTTCTCTACTATCACTAATAGCTGCGACTTTTTTGATGATTCTTGGCTTCACTAACAGATATGTCACTATACCACCAATAGCACCAAAGCTAAGAGCTACAAGAAAGCTAGGTTTTTTGGTATCTGGTAAAAACGAGAGTAGATGTGTGACATCACCCCAGATATGTTTTAGACCTTTGATGGTTAAGTATGTTGTAAAAGCTGCAACCATAATAGCAACTAGTATAGGTACAACTCTTTTGGCGGCCGCTAGCTTATCATCTTTGAAGACTATCTGCGACTTTATGACATATAAAAATGCAGCGGCTATGATACCTCCAAGTACTGGTGAGATTATCCAAGAAGCAGCAATCTTACCCATAGTACCCCAAGCAACTATGGCAAATCCACCAGCAGCAATACCGCCACCAAGTACACCACCAACTATGGAGTGTGTTGTAGATACAGGAGCTTTAAGCCAAGTGGCAAGATTGAGCCATAGAGCAGCGGCTAAAAGTGCAGCAGACATAGCGTAGACAAAGAGCATAGGGTCACCACCAAATGCATCAGGTGAGACGATCCCTTTTTTGATGGTTCCAACAACATCACCACCAGCAATAAGTGCACCACTAGCCTCAAAAATGACAGCAATGACAATAGCACCACCAATGCTCAGCGCACCAGAGCCAACGGCAGCTCCGACATTATTGGCAACATCATTTGCACCTATATTCATGGCCATATACGCACCAAAAACAGCAGCTAACACTAAAAAGCCACCATTTACGCTATCTCCAACCAGACTATTGGCATATAGTGCCACCAACATAGCAAACCCAGCACCAGCCAAAACCTTAAGCGTGTTGTTCATCAAAAACCCTTCTCTGTTTTTAGATCCGCAATTGTAACCTAAAATGATTGTAAAAATTCTTTATAAACAGGAGATATTAAGACAATAGTCATGTTGATGATTGTCTTAACTGAGTTTTTTAATTAATATTTATTATTTAAGATTAGAGTGTTAGAATTTTTGGTTAAAAATATTGATTTAAAGGTGAAAACATGAGTAGTTTAACTAGAGGATTTATTAAGACTTGGCTTGTGGCATCTTTGCT